>NZ_QSOX01000007.1:0-35459 GCF_003466325.1 Bacteroides sp. 4_1_36 | reverse complement strand
GTTTCTTTTTCCATAGGCATTTTCTCTTTTTAAAGGTTCATAACTTTATATTATCTCTTGTTTTCCTATTTGTTTGCTAAGTTCAGATGGAACTTGGAATTCAGTCAGATAGTATCTTATTGTTAGTCTGTTATCGTCTTGTTTTGACTAAAACGCGGTTGCGTTGGAAAAGTGGGAATACTTTGTTGGATGATTGAGGATATGAGCAAAAGGGAGATGTATGGCCAGTAAAATGATTTTTTCTTGAAATAGCCTTGGAAAGATTAAAAAAAGCTATATATTTGTATTCAATTCTAAAACTAACTACCTATGAAACTAATTGCAGAAAGTGGTTCTACGAGAACAGAATGGGCGCTGGTTGAAGATAATCGTCTGATACAGCGAGCCTTCACAGAGGGCTTAAATCCTTTCTTTCAAACGAGAAGAGAGATTAGCCGAAGTGTGCGGTTAGGATTACCCGAGCATTTTTTCAAAAGGAAATTGGAACAAGTCTATTATTATGGTGCCGGATGTACTTCTTATGAAAAGAAAAATGTATTGGGAGCTTCATTGGTAGCACAATTCAAAACTCCAATTCAGGTAGAGAGTGATTTGCTGGCAGCTGCACGTGGCTTGTTCAAATGCGAGGCCGGCATTGCTTGTATTTTGGGAACCGGCTCAAACTCATGTTTTTATGATGGGAAAATCGTTGTAAAGAATGTCCGGGCAGGAGGTTACATTCTGGGGGATGAGGGTAGTGGTGCTGTATTGGGCAAAATGTTTTTGTCTGATGTACTGAAAGGTTTGGCTCCTAAAGATGTAACGGCGGATTTCTTTGAGAAGTTCCGTATAAGTCCGAATGAGGTTATGGAATCTGTGTATAACCGCCCGTTCCCCAATCGCTTTTTGTCTACTATATCTTATTTTTTGGCTGATTATACCAATGATGACTATGTATTTGAGCTGATTACCGGTAATCTGAGAAATTTCTTTACTCGTAATGTCTGCCAATATGACTACAAAAATTATCCTATTCGTTTTGTGGGTTCATTGGCTTACAGCTACGCGGCCATTTTGCGGGAAGTTGCCCGTGAATTTGGCATCGAACTGGAAATCATTGAAGAAACACCAATGAATGGCTTGATTGAATTCCATTCTTTAAATATAGAAGAACCTTAAATTCTTTATATAATAAGGTGTATAACTTCCTTTTTGCAAATGTATAAATATAAAGTTAAATAAATGCAAAGGAATGTTCTTGATATTAAATAATAATGTATCTTTGTTAGGACGAAATGAATGAATCATTTCTCACCTTTGTTAATAACGAGTTTTTTATCTCTTAAAACAACCAATAGAGTTAAGTAATTAACAAGATTTTAACCTTGTATAATATATAACTAAGTTCCATCTGGACTTGGTAAATAAATAGAAAAAAGAGAGATAATATAAAAATGTGAACCTTTAAATAAAGAAAACGCCTATGAGAAATTAAAGAAGCCTTCGGAAATAGTCTGACTAATCCGAACTATATGATTCCCTTACCCTAATTTTGAAAAACTGGTTTAATTAACAAAATCATCAATCACTTATGAATGAAGATCGCAAAAAACGAGGACTTGCCAATGGTAAGTTCTTTACGGCGGTGGCAATCTGTGCTCTGTTTTTAGGCAGTGGCAACGTGATGGCTGCCCAAACAGCATCCAACGACTCACAAGGAGTACAAGAACAGATGCAATCTATCTCTGTGACTGTCACAGTTGTAGATACAAAAGGTGAACCTATTATTGGCGCCAATGTCATTGAGAAAGGTACGACCAATGGTGGTATTACGGATTTGGATGGAGTTTCCAAATTAAATGTAAAGCCCGGTGCTATTCTGCAAGTATCATTTGTGGGATATACTACTCAAGAAGTCAAGGCAACTTCGGTAATGAAGGTTGTTTTGAAAGATGATACGGAATTGTTGGATGAAGTTGTCGTAGTAGGTTATGGTGCACAGAAAAAGGTGAACCTGACCGGTGCGGTGGCTTCCGTGGATGTGAACAAAACAATTGATAGCCGTCCTATCACGGATATAGGCCGTGCCTTGCAGGGGGCGGTACCGGGATTGACCATTACTACTAACTCCGGTGAGATAGGTGGTGCGCCTACTATCAAGATTCGTGGTAGTATCGGTTCTCCGAATGGTGACTCCAAACCGTTGATTCTGGTAGATAATGTGGAAGTAACGGATATTTCTATGGTGAATCCGGACGATATTGAAAGTATTTCTGTATTGAAAGACGCCGCTTCTGCTTCTATTTACGGTGCCCGTGGTGCATTTGGCGTATTGCTGATTACCACAAAATCAAGAAGTAAACATGAACGTCTCTCTGTAAAATATACCAATAACTTTGCATGGCGTACGCCGACCAAGACACCCGAACAACTTCCGGGATGGCAGCAGGCTGATATTAACTTGCAAGGTGTAATCAATCAGACTAAGGGGTCTACCGCATTTTATAACGTAGTGGGTAATATGCGTGTGGATGCTACACATGTGCAGAAAATGAAGGATTACTGGGACAAATATGGCTATGGTGACCAGTTTGGTCGTGAGATGGAATTGGGTCGTGACTTTGAGTTCCGCGATGGCGGTATGTTCTTTATCCGTACTTGGGACTGGTATGATGAATACATCAAGGACTGGGCTCCGCAGCAGAACCATAGCCTTTCTATCAACGGTGGCAACGGAAAGACTAATTACAATATCGCTTTGGGATATCTGAGCCAGGATGGTATGATGAAAGTCAATTCGGACAACTATAAGCGTTACAATGCCAATATCTCTTTGAACTCTGAATTAAACAAATATGTGTCTATCCGTACAGGTGTCATGTTCACCCGTTCTGACTACGACAAGCCATTCAACTATAATACTGATCTTTACGACCCGATGTACTATCTGTATCGTTGGCAGCCGATGATGCCTTACGGTACTTTTGAAGGCAAGGAGTTCCGTAACGCCTTGACCGAACAGAAAAGTGCTCCTATTACCACAAAAGAACGTGAGTATCTGCGTTTGACAGGTGGTGCAACTATCAAGCCTATCAAAGATTTAACACTGGATATAGATGTTGCTTATAGCAGCGTGGAAAATCGCTATAAGAAGTATGGTACACCGAGCTTGACCAGTGGTTATGAAATCTTCACTGCCCGTCCGTCTGTTGAGGCATTACGTGATTCTTATGGCAGTTATCTATCTGCTGCTACTTATGATTATGTATATCAGGAAACCGGACGCACGGAGAATCTGACAGCCAATTTCGTGGCAACTTATGCCAAACGCTGGGGAGATCATGATTTTAAGGCAATGGCAGGTTCCAGCCTTGAAAAGAGCGAATATGAATATTACTGGGCGCAACGCAAAGGTCTGCTCGACCCCGCAAAACCGGAATTGAATCTGGCTACAGGTGACCAGACTACAAGCTCCTCGCATACTTGGTGGTCTGTAGCAGGCTTCTTCGGACGTCTTAATTATTCTTATAAAGACCGATATATGTTGGAACTGAACGGCCGTTATGACGGTTCCTCCCGTTTCCCCTCTGGGAATCGTTTCGGTTTCTTCCCATCCATGTCTGCCGGTTACCGTATTTCTGAAGAACCGTTCATGCAGTCACTGAAGCCTTATCTGAGTACGTTGAAGATTCGCGGCTCTTGGGGTATGATTGGTAACCAGGATGTAGGTACCGACCGTTATATCTCCACTCTGTCCACTTCTGTAGACAGTTGGATTATCGATGGAAAGAAAGTACAGTCAACACAAAAACCGACTATTGTGTCTTCAACCCTTACTTGGGAGAAGGTTACTACACTTGACCTTGGCTTGGATGCCCGTTTCTTCAATGACGCTTTGGGAGTAACGTTTGATTGGTATAACCGTACTACCAGTGATATTTTGACTACTGCCAACCTACCTGCCACATTGGGTGCTGACGCTCCATATGAAAATATGGGTACTATCCAGACCAAAGGATGGGAACTTGCCATTGACTATCGCCATACCTTCAAGAATGGTCTGCACTTTGGCGTGACGGCTTCTGTTGCCGATGACAAGACTGAAGTAACCAAGTGGACGTATAATACAAAGATTCCTTCTTATGGAGCTACCGGCTGGTGGGATAAGAGTGCTTATAAAGAAGGTATGGTTTTGGGAGATATCTGGGGCTTGCAGTTCGACCGTTTCTTGACGGAAGATGACTTTAATGCTGACGGTTCTTTGAAAGCCGGTTTGCCCGACCAGACTAAAGTATTCCCTGCCGGTTATCAATTTGCTCCCGGTGATGTGCTTTATAAAGACCTCGACAACAACGGTGAAATCGTAAAACAGACCAATACAAATGACAAGGGTGACCTTAGTGTTATAGGTAACGCCCTGCCGCGTTTACAGTTTGGTTTGAATCTGGATGCTGCTTGGAAAGGCTTTGATATAAGCATGTTCTTCCAGGGGGTAGCCAAAAGAAAACTTTGGGCGGCAGGTAACCAGGTATTACCAGGCTTTACTACCGGTGAACCCTTCTACAAAGGTGCTGAGGATTATTGGACTCCCGAAAACACAGATGCTTTCTATCCCCGTCCGATGGATTACAAGCAGTCTGCTTCGGGTAACTATAGCGTGAATGACCGCTATTTGCTGAATATGGCTTATCTGCGTCTGAAGACGTTTACTGTAGGATATTCTCTTCCTAAGGTTTGGTTGAGTAAATTCAAAGTGCAAGGTTTGCGTGTTTATTTCACTGGTGAAAACCTTTTCACCATCGACGGTGTGAAACCTGCTATCGATCCGGAAATAGGAATACGTACGGCCAGTGGTAAGAGTGACCAGCGTAACTTTGGCCGTAGCTATCCATACCAGAAGACAGTGTCGTTCGGTATTCAGCTTAGTTTATAATCTAATAGTAATTGCAGTTATGAAAAAGAAAAATTTATTATACATCGTTTGTGCGTTGGCAATGGGCTCGCTCTGCGGTTGCGACGATTTTTTGAATAAAGACCCGCAGGACAAGCAGACCAATGACACTTATTGGCAGACTGAAACTTCTTTGCGTACTTATGCGCAAGACTTCTATTCTTCCTACTTTACAGGATATGGTACCGACTATACTGTTTTTGCCGGTTATTTCTCTGGAGATGACTATACGGATGATTTTATCAATCTGAATAATGCAAATACAAACGGTTCAGGATATATTTATTTCTCCACTTCTGCCACTACGGACTGGAATAGCCAGACAGGAACTTGGTCGGGCAATTATAGTGTTATTTATAAAGCCAATGTCATGCTTGAGAAGATTCCCGGAATGAATATTTCGGACGAAGCCAAGAGACACTGGGAAGGTATTGCACGCTATTTCCGTGCAATGGCCTATAGTACGCTGGCAAAGTATTATGGCGGTGTTCCTTACTACGATAAGGTGACAGACCCGGCAGACCCGGCTCTTTATAAAGACCGTGATTCTTATTTGTATGTAGCGCAGAAGATACAAGAGGATTTTCAATATGCATTGGATAATGTACGTACGGATGATACGAAGCGCCAAGTCAACAAATATGTGGTTGGTGCGTATATGTCACGCGAAATGCTGTATCATGCCACATGGCTGAAGTATCACGGTACTACTGTAGGTCCTACTTCAGAGAAGGTGGCGGATGGTGATATTAAGAACTTGCTGCAAGGAGCCATTAATGGTGCAGAGGTAGTGATGAACTCTGGTATCTATTCAATAGGCAATACCTATAATGCTTTGTTTACTACGGACGATTTGGCTAACAATCCGGAAGTCATCTGGTATCGTGAATATACAAGCGGTTTGCAGTGTAATGCTTTGATGTCCTACAATGGTCCGGAAGATCAGACTCAGGGTGGTGTGACGCAAGATGTAATCAACACTTATCTTTGTAGTGACGGTTTGCCGATAGGTCAGTCTCCGCTGTATCAAGGTAAGGAAGACCCGAGTATTCAGAAGTCATTTCAAGACCGTGACCCGCGTTTGTATCAAACAGTTGCCGACAGTCTTCGTATCATGAGCGCCATGGGGACAAATTATACCGAAGGTACATCACCAACGGGATATCCTACCAAAAAGTTCTTGAACGACGAGTGGTGGGTGGCTGGTCTGGATTATTGTACCGGTAGATTAAGTCCGGCTGATGCGCCGTGCATCCGCTATGCGGAAGTATTGCTGAACTATGTAGAGGCGCGTTATGAGATTGCCCAAGTGGGTGGTAACGCTTTCACTCAGAGTGACCTTGACAAGTCTATCAATGAACTCCGTGACCGTCAGCTGACGAAGTGGGGAGATACTGAAGCCAAGACAATGCCGAAAGTTCAACTGAATGGCGGCAACTTGAGTGTGAATGGAGTTGTTATCAATGACCCTGCCCGTGACCCTGATGTCAATCCGGTTTTGTGGGAAATCCGTCGTGAGCGTCGTATTGAGTTGATTATGGAAGGCCGTCGTGGTGAAGACCTCCGTCGTTGGGCCAAGTTTGAATACTTAAACTCAGAAGATGCAAATGGTTATCCTGCCATGTCTTTCCTAGGTGCTTATGTCAATATGGCCGATTATCCGGAAATATCTTCAAAAGATGATTCCGGCAAGAGAGTGCTCTATCTGTTCGACCCAGAGAATCCGGGTAATGAGGATACTGAAAAAGGGTATATTTATTATCTTCGTGAAAAGGAACTTCGTATATTCAAGGCTGGTGAATTGAATTCGGAACGCTACTATTTGCGTGCCATACCGGCTGCACAGTTGACTATTTATGAGAATAAAGGTCAGGTATTGACTCAGAATCCAGGTTGGTGACAAAGTTATTTTAATTGTTGAATAAACGAGGGTGTGTCTTCATTTGAGGTACACCCTTTTGTTCTAATTATAAAAAAATAGTCAGAAATGCGATTAAAAAGGATCCTTTTATTTGGGGGCGTTTGTCTTTTCGTTTTATCCATACAAGCGCAGTCACTTTCCTCATCTTTACATCCTAAGCGTGAATTTAGGGCAGCATGGATACAAACAGTACATGGGCATTTTCGTGATATGCCTACGAGGCAGTTGCAGGATACTTTGCTTGTTATGTTGGATTCTCTGCGGCAGGTTGGCATGAATGCTGTTATTTTTCAGGTTCGCCCGGAAGCGGATACATTTTATTCTTCGGAGTTAGAGCCATGGAGCCGTTTCCTCACTGGGGAGCAAGGGAAAAAGCCGGAACCGGAATGGGATCCTATGCGCTTTATGATCGAGGAATGTCATCGGAGGGCTATGGAGTTTCATGCCTGGATTAATCCTTATCGGGTAAAGAATAAGTTGGATGATGAATTGGCATCTACACACATCTATAATCGGCATCCAGAGTGGTTTGTTGTTTACGGTGACCAACTTTTTTTTGATCCAGCGTTGCCTGAAAGTCGCGAGCATATATGTAGGGTTGTGGGTGATATTGTGAGGCGTTATGATATAGATGCTATCCACATGGATGATTATTTTTATCCTTATCCGATTAAGGGACAAGATTTCCCAGATAATGAGAGCTTTATTCGTTATGGTGAGAATTTTACCGATAAAGGAGATTGGAGGCGTAATAATGTAAATTTGCTGATTGAAAAAGTACATAAAACTATACGGGAGATTAAACCGTGGGTGAAGTTTGGTATCTCTCCGTTTGCCATTTATCGGAATGCTACTACTGATCCACTCGGTAGTAGGACGGGTAGTCTTCAAAACTATGATGATTTGTATGCTGATGTGCTTTTATGGCTTCGTGAGGGTTGGGTGGATTATAATATTCCTCAGCTTTACTGGGAAATAGGGCATCCGCGGGCAGATTATAAAGAACTCGTAGAATGGTGGGCGAGACATGCAGAAGAGCGTCCTTTGTTCATAGGGCAATCGGTGGAAAATTCAGTACGAAATGTTGACCCCAATAATCCGGCCTTTAGTCAGCTGGGGTGTAAGATGATGTTACAGCGTTCTTTTCCCGAGATAGGAGGTAGTTGTCAATGGTCGGCTTTTACTTTACTGGCAGATACAGCTGGGTATCGTGAACGTTTGAAACGGGAGTATCATAAGTATCCTGCATTGCCACCCGTGTTTACTTTTATAGATAACCAAGCACCGGGAAAAGTGCGCAAACTCACAGCTTTGTGGGTGAACGGTGAATATATGCTTCAGTGGCATGAGCCGAAGTATAAGAGTGAAATGGATCGCGCTGTGCAATATGTGGTTTATCGTTTTACTTCCAATGAAAAAATAGATCTTGATGATCCTTTAAATATTGTATCCATCGTATGCGACAACTTTTATAGATTGCCTTATAAAGATGGGGAAACGGAATATCGTTATGTAGTGACAGCTCTTGACCGTTTACATAATGAATCCGCTCCCATGATGAGCCTTGTGAAATTATAGACGGAGATTGCTCAAGTAGTGAGAAATTTTTGAGGGTACTGAAAATATGAATAATTTATACTTTCAGTACCCTCAAATAATTTTATGTGGTAATCCTCGAACTTACAGTGCCTTTTCCTTAATCAGGTATTCTGCAATCTGCACGGCATTCAGTGCAGCGCCTTTCTTAATCTGGTCGCCCACAATCCAGAACGTCAATCCGTTTTCGTTGCTGAGGTCCTTGCGGATACGGCCTACGTAAACCGGGTCTTTGCCCGCGAGGAACAACGGCATGGGGTATTCCTTTTCTGCCGGGTTGTCCATCAACACCAGTCCGTCGCCTTTGGCAAATGCTTCGCGGGCTTCTTCGATGGAGATGGGACGCTCGGTTTCTACCCAGATGCTTTCGGAGTGGGAGCGGAGAGCGGGAACACGTACGCAGGTAGCACTGACTTTTACGTCAGAGTGCATAATCTTACGGGTCTCGTTGAACATCTTCATCTCCTCTTTGGTATAGCCGTTTTCGGTGAATACGTCGATTTGCGGAATGAGGTTGAATGCCAGCTGGTAAGCGAATTTCTCAACGGTTACGGGTTCGCCTGCCAATACCTGGCGGTACTGCTCGTACAACTCATCCATGGCAGCGGCGCCGGCACCACTGGCAGCCTGATAGGTAGAAACGTGTACGGTCTTTATATGGGAAAGCTGTTCGATGGCTTTCAGTGCCACTACCATTTGGATAGTAGTACAGTTGGGGTTGGCGATGATGCCGAGAGGACGTTCTTTGGCGTCGGCGGCATTCACTTCGGGCACTACCAAAGGTACATTGTCGTCCATACGGTAAGCGCTGGAATTGTCAATCATCACTGCTCCGTACTTGGTAATGGTTTCGGCAAATTCTTTGGAGGTGCCTGCGCCTGCGGAAGTGAAAGCGATATCAACCCCTTTAAAGTCATCATTGTGTTGCAAGAGTTTCACCTCGATCTGTTTACCGCGGAAGGTATATTTGGTTCCGGCACTGCGTTTAGAACCGAACAATACTAACTCGTCCAACGGGAAATTTCTTTCATCGAGCACTCGCAGGAACTCTTGTCCCACGGCTCCGCTTGCTCCAACAATAGCTACTTTCATTTTTCTTTTGTTTTAAATTAAGTTTATAAAAAAGTGAAATACTATCTCTAAAAAGATAGAATTGGTCGCAAATTTATAACAAAATGCTGTATAACACCGCATAAAGTGAAAAGTTTTTCGTTATTTTGCATTCAAAACCTAAAACTTATAGCCTATGGATTGGTTTGACTTCAGCTTGAAACTTCCCATCACCGACCCTACATGGATATTCCTCCTTGTACTCCTCATTATATTGTTTGCTCCCATATTGTTGAATAAGCTTCGTATTCCGCACATTATCGGAATGATACTGGCGGGGCTTGTCATTGGGGAGCATGGTTTCAATATCTTGGTGCGTGACAGCAGTTTTGAGCTTTTCGGCAAAGTGGGTTTGTATTACATCATGTTCCTTGCCGGTCTGGAAATGAATATGGGGGACTTCAAACAGAACCGGGGCAAAGCGCTTGTTCTGGGGCTCTTGGCTTTTATTGTGCCCATAGGCATAGGCTTGGTAACGAATATAGCTTTGTTGAAGTACGGGGTACTGACCTCTGTCCTACTGGCAAGTATGTATGCATCGCATACACTGGTGGCCTATCCCATCGTGATTCGTTACGGTGTGTCGCGGCATCGCAGTGTGAGTATTGCAGTGGGGGGGACGGCGGTTACGGATACACTCACTTTGCTGGTCCTGGCCGTTGTGGGTGGTATGTTCAAGGGGGAGTCGGACGGCTTCTTCTGGGTATGGCTTGTCATAAAGGTTATCTTCCTGGGTATTTTGATTGTATATCTGTTTCCACGCATAGGCCGTTGGTTCTTCCGGAGGTACGATGACAACGTGATGCAGTTCATATTTGTGCTTGCCATGGTTTTCCTCGGAGCCGGATTGATGGAGTTTGTGGGGATGGAAGGTATCCTGGGTGCTTTCCTTGCAGGTTTGGTTTTGAACCGGCTGATTCCGCATGTCTCTCCGTTGATGAACCATCTGGAGTTTGTGGGCAACGCCTTGTTTATTCCCTATTTCCTGATAGGTGTGGGTATGCTGATTGATGTGCACGTGATTTTCGGTCATGGCGATGCTCTGAAAGTAGCGGCTGTAATGATTGTGGTGGCATTGGCAGGTAAATGGATTGCCTGCTGGCTGACGCAGAAAATATATAAGATGGGAGGGATTGAACGGGAGCTGATGTACGGATTGAGCAATGCACAAGCAGCGGCAACGCTGGCGGCTGTGTTGGTGGGGTACAACATCATTCTGCCCAATGGGGAACGCTTGCTGAACGATGATGTTTTGAATGGTACCGTCCTGCTGATTCTTGTAACTTGCATTGTGAGCTCGTTCATTACGGAGCGTGCCGCACGGAAGATTGCCATGGAGGAGGCGCATCTGGAAGAAAACCGCTCCGTGGAAGCGGAGAAGATATTGATTCCGATAGCCAACCCCGATACGATTGAAGACCTGATAAATCTTTCTTTGGTGATACGCGACCCGAAACAACGGGATAATCTGTTGGCACTGAATGTCATCAACGACGATAGCAGTTCTGAAAGTGCCGAATTGCGTGGGAAACGCTATCTGGAAAAGGCTGCCATGATAACGGCCTCGGCAGATGTGCCGTTGAGGCAAATCACGCGTTACGACTTGAATATCGCTTCGGGCATTATCCATACAGCAAAAGAATATGCGGCAACGGATGTCATTATAGGTCTGCATCGTAAAGTCAATATTGTGGATTCATTCTTCGGTATGCTGACGGAGAATCTGCTGAAGGGCTTGCATCGCGAGGTGATGGTTTCCAAGTTCCTGATGCCCATTAACACAATTAGGCGGGTGATTGTGGCGGTACCTCCGAAAGCCGAGTATGAGGCGGGATTCCTGAAGTGGGTGGAACATTTCTGCCGGTTGGGGAGTACTTTGGGCTGTCGGGTGCATTTTTATGCCAATGAAGAGACTACCGCCCATCTTCAAGGGCTGGTGAAAGCCAAATATGGACAGACATTGACAGACTTTTCCCGCCTGGACGACTGGGGAGACCTGCTGATACTGACCGGACAAGTGAATTTCGACCATCTGCTGGTCATCATCAGCGCCCGCCGCGGCTCCATCTCCTATGACAGCTCCTTCGAGAAGCTACCGGCACAAATCAGCAAGTACTTTGCAAATAACAGCCTGATAGTACTCTATCCCGACCAACTGGGCGAGCCGCAGGATGCGGTATCCTTCTCCAACCCGCGTGGCAACAACGAGTCGCAGCACTACGAGAAGGTAGGCAAATGGTTCTATAAATGGTTCAAGAAGAATTGACGATTGGCAATTGATAATTGACAAAAATCTGTGTAAATCCGTGTAATCTGTGGTGAAAATGGAAGATTGGCAACAACGAACGCAACTTTTATTAGGAGATGAAAAAATGGAACGCCTGCGCCGGGCACATGTACTTGTCGTAGGACTGGGTGGTGTAGGTGCTTATGCGGCCGAGATGATATGCCGTGCCGGAGTGGGGCGGATGACGATTGTCGATGCCGATACCGTGCAGCCTACGAATATAAACCGTCAGTTGCCGGCTCTGCATTCTACCCTGGGGCAAAAGAAGGCGGAGATATTGGCATCACGTTTCAGGGACATTAATCCGGCTCTGGAACTGAGAGTGTTGCCCGTATTCTTGAAAGATGAGAACATACCGGAACTGCTGGATGATGCGGCTTATGACTTTGTGGTGGATGCCATCGATACGCTTGCTCCAAAATGCCACTTGATAGCGGAAAGCATGAAGCGGCATATCAAGATAGTGTCCAGCATGGGGGCAGGAGCAAAGAGTGACATTTCGCAAGTGCGCTTTGCCGATATCTGGGATACCTATCATTGCGGGTTGAGCAAGGCTGTGCGTAAGCGTCTGCAAAAAATGGGCATAAAGCGGAAACTTCCAGTTGTTTTCAGCACCGAACAGGCTGATCCGAATGCCGTTTTGCTGACGGACGACGAGATGAACAAGAAGTCCACCTGTGGAACAGTGAGCTACATGCCCGCAGTTTTTGGCTGCTATTTGGCCGAATATGTAATTAAAAGACTATAGTAATAGCACTTGAAAGAAAACTATCAAATAGTAAATAGTAAATTGTCAAATTGTAAATAGCCTAGTGATTCATTTAGAGAATATAACGAAGAGTTTCGGTAACCTGCAAGTGTTGCGGGGTATTGACCTGGAGATAGAGAAAGGGGAGATTGTCAGCATTGTAGGCCCCAGTGGAGCGGGTAAAACTACCTTGCTGCAAATCATGGGTACGTTGGATATGCCGGATGGCGGTTCGGTGGTTATTGACGGTACACAAGTCAACCGTATGAGGGAGAAGGAACTTTCCGCATTCCGCAACCGCCATATCGGCTTTGTGTTCCAGTTCCATCAACTGCTGCCGGAGTTTACGGCTTTGGAGAATGTAATGATACCAGCCTTCATTGCCGGAAGAGGACAGCAGGAAGCCAAGGAGGCGGCTACGGAAATTCTTGAATTCATGGGGCTTGCCGAACGGGCCTCCCACAAGCCGAATGAGTTGTCGGGAGGTGAGAAGCAGCGTGTGGCGGTGGCCCGTGCTCTCATCAATCATCCAGCAGTGGTGCTGGCAGATGAACCTTCCGGCAGCTTGGATACCCATAATAAGGAAGAACTGCACCAGCTCTTTTTTGATTTACGTAACCGTTTCGGACAAACGTTTGTTATCGTAACCCATGATGAAGGACTGGCGCAGCTCACCGACCGGACGATACATCTGATTGACGGGGAAATCAATAAAATGGTCTGAGCCTATTTCCCCGTGCCCATTACTCCCGAGTCATTGTCACTGTTGTTTACCTTCCGCTGTGCTGTCTTGAAACTGCGGCCGAACGAGAAGTTGTAGGAAAAGTTCACCAGGAACATGCGGGAGCTTTCTTTTATATAATTATTTGTCTTGTAGGATGCGAATTTATTCCAGTTTTCGCTTTGTACTTTATAGTTGTCGGTGAAAGGATTGAATGCACCGACTCCTACCCGAAGATTCTTATGCTTGTAATATACAGCTAACATCTGGATGTTTTCTCCTCCCGAGAGGGTTTCTCCCCAGAAATTGTTCCAATTGGTGTTTATCTGCCAGAACAGAGAGAACTGTTTGTAGTTTAATGAGGCTTCTGCCTCACAAAACCAGTTGGTGTAGGTATGTGAGTAGTGATTGCCATGGCTCATGTAATGGTTGACACCGCCCGTAAAAGAAAATTGCAGAATGTCGCGGATGGGTCCTACGCGGAGCATGGCACGCCCGGAGAGTTTCTGCCAATCCTTCTGATTGTCCCAAGTCTGCACTATTTTGTTGCCTTCTTGAATCTTCTCGTCCATAATGGCATTGGGACGATAGTCATAGGCTCCCCATAGATTGGTATAAAAGATGCCTTTTTTCCATTCGTAAGTCAGTTCCGTATGATAGCACATATATGATTTCAGATGCGGGTTGCCACGACGTATCTGGAATGAGTCCACTGCTTGCTCCACATCGCTGAGGTCGCCCAATGAAGGAGAAGCGTTATAGATGTTTCCCTTCCAGCGGAGGTAGGAGTTGTCTGACATGGCATAGTGCAGAACGATACTCGGGTTGAAACTGTAGTTCTCGGTAGATTTGTCCTTGCCGCTCTGATTATAGTAGAAACGAGTCATGGCCACTCCCAGCCGGTAGTTTAGTTTGTCTATCTTTCCACGGTATTCTCCGAATATGTATGTGTTTCCTTGGTGCATATTGGTTTCATAATAATGCCCGTTTCTGTATTCATTGTTAGAGTAGGACTGTGTATGGCTCAGACCGAAGCTCAATGCGTTCCCCTTGGAATATTGCTTCTCATAAATGGCCTCGGCAATCAGGGAGTATTTGTTGCCTCGGATATTGTTGTCAATATCGGTCAATATGTTCCCCGGGGTGCTTTCTTGGTAGAGCCGCTGCGATTTTTCCCGATTGTAGGTGCCTACTACATTGAATACCAGGGTTTGCTTGTTTTTCAGATTCTGTTGGTAGTACAAATCCAGTGAGGGACGTGTCCAGCTCTGGTCGGTACGGTCGGTCATGTCTACCACGTCCGTTTCATCATTGGCATTATAGAGAGTTCCTTTATAATCCCAGTGTGGCTGATTGTTTCCTCGAAGGCGGAAGGTGGCGCTGAAAAGGGAATTCTCAGAAGCCTGCAAACTATAATTTACGTTTAGGTTGTGCTGGCACATGGTTGCCTTGCTGGGCTCTCCTTTCTCCAGGCGTCTGAGTGTAGTGCCGTCTGCCAGGTGGAATTCTTCTTCATTGTCGCGGTACATGCCGTTAAAATCCCGCGGTCCCATGTAATAGGAGAAGCCGAATTCTGATTTTTTGTGGTTTACTTTGCCGTACAGATTATAGTTTCCCCACATCGTGTTCAACCCTTGGGAAATGTCGGCACCGAAGTTTCCGCCCGTTTTAGGTCGGCGCACTATGTAGTCCAAAACGACTTCGGCATTACCGTAGCGCAGTCCCGGATTGTCATGGTACTCTATACGTATAATGTCGGCAGGGCGAATGGCTTTTATCTCGTCTATTTCGGCTTTGACTCCATTGATGCGTAATTGCAGTTCTCCACCGCCGGACAATCCAATCTCATTGTTCATGGGGTTGACCAGAATACGTGGCAGCATCAGTTCCTGCAACAGATTCACTCCGTTTGTGGAAGTTTTCATTTGTCTTTCGGATGGGAAAACCAGTTTGCGGTCTGCACGGCTGATTTGGCTGGAGCCGGTGATAGTCACTCCTTCCAGTGCGATAGAAGCACTGTCTAATACGATTGGTCCAAGGTCGGTATGGCGCTTTACTCCATTGAGGGTGATGTATCCGGTATTATACCCGATGCTGGAAAGAACAAGTCTGTAATCTCCGGTAGCCGTGTTCTTGAAGATGAATTCTCCTTCTGGACTTGTGGTCACACCGGCGACAAAAGTAGAGTCGATGGTCTGTAATACCACATTGACATACTCTATACTCTTGTCGGAAGCATCGCGGACGGTTCCTTTTATTTCTATTTTTTGAGCAAAAGCATTCTGTGCCATACTGCCCAGCAGCATGGTTATAATCATTAATTTTTTCATATTGATACGATGGTTCTAATCCTTATTGCAGTAGGCCTTCCTGTTTTTAGGGTGTTTCTGCTTGTTAGACGAAATGACTGGTGAAAAGGTTGCATCAGACATTGAAAAATGTTGCATGATGCTGTTATTCAAAGCAAACGTAGTGACTGATTTTCTCCAAATCGGTATCGGAGAATTCCTCGTAAAGTGCAAAAGGTTTCAGACTATGAAGGTCGCCTTTCTTCTTCCGGTATTCTACAAAGGCCTTTGCCTGGTAGAAGTTGATGTAAGGATGGTGGCGCAGCCTCTCTATGCTACTACGGTTCAGGTTGATGAGGTGGATGGCCCGGGTGTCGATGGAAAACCAGGACTGCAATTGGGTGGTGTCCAAATGGATTTCTTGTAATTGCGTGATGTTGTAGAATCCTCCCAAGCGTTGCCGATAACCGATGATTAGACGGGCAATGCCACTACCGATGCCTGGTATTTTCTTCAGTTCTGTGGTGTCGGCGCGGTTCAGGTCGACAAGGGTCCCAGACGGATATTTTTCCGGTGCAATTCGGAAAGTAACGGCGCTGTCATTGCTTGCAGGAGAGCTGTATAACTGGACGGTTCTTGTTTCTGTGTCTTCCGGAGTGATGTGGATATAGGGTAGGAGTGTCTGATATTGTTTTTCTGTCATTCCATATATTTTCCGGAAATCTTCTGCCTTATGGAACTTCCCTCCTTTACTACGGTAGCGGAGTATGTTCCGCGCCATCCATCCGGGCAGTCCCAGTCGGCAAAAAATGACGGAGTCGGCGATATTGGGATTGAAACGGGCCAAGGAGACGGTTGTCGGTTGTTTTTGGGAGGAAGGTTTAAGTCTGTTGTCCCATTTTTGTTCCTTTTCTTGTATGGATGCGATGAACGATTCGTATTCTGCCATGGCAGTGGCCTGCCGCCGGATTACTTCATCGGAGAGGGGGCGGTTCTCTCTTTGGTATATATAAATATACCCGGAGAGAAAGACGAGAATAATGCCGGTAATCAAAACCAGTATTCCGCGCCTTTCTCCCCGGGAGAAATAAAGGAATTCTTTAAAGGGGTTCTGCATGATGGCCTATTTCAGAAAACCCAGTTCATTGATAAAAATCAGTGCAATTCCTATCGGAGCAATATATTTCAGGATGAATATCAATAGCTTGTAGACGGATACTTTCAGAGTGCCATTGTTGCTGACTTCTTCCCATACGATTTTCTTGTCCAGATACCAGCCTATGAAGATGGAAATGAAGAAACCGCCTAACGGTAGCATTAGCTTGGCCGTTACAAAGTCGAACAAATCGAATAGGTTTAGCCCGAATACGGTATAGCTTTTGCCGATACCGAGAGACAGTGAGCAGAATACTCCTAAGAAAATACAGCCCGCTGTCACGTATCTGGCTGCCTTGCTGCGTGAGAACTTGAACTCTTCATGTAGATAGGCAGTTACCACTTCGTGCAGGGAAATGGTGGAAGTAAGTGCTGCCAATGCCAGTAGGATATAGAACATCAGAGACAGCAGTATCGCCAGCCAGGGAATATTGCCGAACGCTTGCTGAAAGACATTAGGTAAGGTGATGAATAGCAGACTGGGACCCGCATCCGGTTTGATGCCTACAGAGAAGGCGGCAGGGAAGATGATGAATCCTGCCAAAATGGCTACCATGGTGTCGATAGCCGCCACGTTGAGTGCCGTTTTGGGCAGGTTCGTATCATTGCGGAAGTAAGAAGCGTATGTACAGAGACATCCCATCCCCAAGCTCAAGGAGAAAAATGCCTGGCCCATGGCTCCAAGGAACACATTGCCGTCCACTTTGCTGAAGTCCGGTTTCAACAGGAATTCAATGCCTGCTCCTGCTCCGGGCAGGGATATGGAGCAGATGGCAAGGATTATCAATAGGACAAATAGCATTGGCATCATGATTTTGGCTGATTTTTCAATACCTTTTTCCACTCCTTTGACAATGATGAGATGGGTGGCCAGCAGGAACAGCACCAGCCAGATGACCGGACGCCAGGGGTTGCTGACAAAGCTGTTGAAGGATGCGATGAAATCGGCTGCCGACTTCCCGGCAAAACTGTTGGTAGCCGCTTCGCCGATAAACTCAAGCGTCCATCCTGCCACAACGGAGTAATATCCCAGAATAAGGAATCCGGCCAGTACGCCCATACGTCCTACCCAGCGCCAATGCGTGCCGGGTGCCAATTTCTGATAAGCCCTTGCCGTATTGGCACGCGAGCGCCTGCCGATGAGGAATTCTGCAATCATGATGGGGATGCCGAGAATGAGCACGCAAACCAAGTATACAAGGATAAATGCCGCACCTCCGTGATTCCCGGTCTCAAACGGGAAACGCCAGATATTGCCTAAACCGACTGCGGAGCCTGCCGAGGCAAGTATGACGCCTAATTTGCTTCCGAAGTTGGCTCTGTCACTTTTTGTCATAAAACGTAGATTTTTCTTTCAATTCGTTATTAATACCAGCTAAAACATGCAAATATAGAAAATGTTCTGTACTTTTGCGCACAGTTCGTTGATAATTTGGTATATGCTATATTATATTAAGAAATATCCGGTGTCGCTTTTTATTATTCTGACGGTGATTTATCTTTCATTCTTTAAACCGCCTTCTACAGAAATAAGCAAGATTCCCAATATAGACAAGGTGGTGCATATCTGTATGTATTTCGGCATGTCAGGAATGCTGTGGCTGGAGTTTCTTCGCGCTCACCGGAGAGACAACGCCCCTTTATGGCATGCATGGGCAGGGGCGTTTGTCTGTCCCGTTTTGTTCAGCGGAATGGTGGAGTTGCTGCAAGAATACTGCACGACATACCGTGGCGGAGACTGGCTGGATTTTGCGGCCAATACCACGGGAGCGGTGCTTGCATCAATGGTCGGCTATTTTATTTTAAGGCCAAGGATGAAATAGGATTATAAGTATTCAACTGTGGAACTTAGCTTGATGCCGTTCGACCCTTTTATCAGAATAGTTTTCCCACAAGGTTTCTCCCTTTGCAGCTCTGCGATGAGTGCGGTCACATCGGGATAACTCTGATAAGGGTGGCGTGTGGCGGCAAACAATTCCCCTACAAGAACTACATCCTTGAATCCGCATTCTTCCAGATAGTCTGCAATCTTCTGGTGCTCGTCGGCACTGTCTTTACCCAACTCCCGCATATCTCCCAATATCAGCATTTTGTTTTCGGCCTGCATGTTCCGGAAGTTGCTGATGGAAGCCATCATGCTTGTGGGATTGGCATTATAGGCATCGATAATCAGTGTGTTGTCCGCTGTTTTTTTCAGTTGTGAACGGTTGTTTTGCGGGGTATATCCGGCCAGTGCCTTGTCTATTTTCTCCGGTTCCACACCAAAAAAATGTCCGATGGTGACAGCTGCCAGAGCATTGGGGAAGTTATATTCACCGATAAGCCGGGTTTGTACTTCGTGATATTTGCTTTCGTTGTCCGTTTTCCACTCGAAGGTGAGGTAAGGAGAATTGCCGGTGACGTGTCCGTTGATGTACAGCCCGTCCTCACTGCCGTAGGCAATCTGGTGGAGTCCGTAGGCTATCTTTTTCAAGTAGGGGTTGTCGTTATGGATAAAGATGGTAGCTTCTTTCCGCGTCCGCAGATAGTCGTACATCTCTCCTTTGGTCTTGATGATTCCTTCAAAAGAGCCGAATCCCTCCAGATGGGCTTTTCCTACGTTGGTAATGATCCCGTAGTCAGGTTCGGCTATCTCTACCAGCTCCTTGATGTCTCCCGGGTGGCTGGCACCCATTTCCACCACGGCAAGGTCGTGTTCAGGGCGCAGGCGAAGCAAGGTGAGGGGAACACCGATGTGATTGTTCAAATTTCCCAAGGTATAGAGCACGTTGTGAGTTTGCGAAAGTACGGTGGACATCAGTTCCTTGGTAGTAGTCTTTCCGTTTGTACCCGTAATGCCGATGATGGGTGTACGCATCTGCCGACGGTGGTAATTGGCAAGTTGTTGCAAGGTCTTCAAGCTGTTTTCCACCACGATGTATCGTGTATCGCCTGCGGGGGCATAGGCTTCTTCATCTACTATGGCATAAGCACTTCCGCTTTCCAGCGCTCGGGCGGCAAAGGCATTTCCGTTGAACGACTCGCCTTTCAGCGCAATGAATAAAGAGCCTTGGGGGCAGTTACGGCTGTCAGTAGTGACACTGGTGCATGTTAGGAATATCTGATGTATAGCTGTTATATCCATGACTTTATAATTAAATCAATCTGTGTGAATCTGTGTAATCTGTGGTAAACCATCGTGCAAAGATATAGTTTTAATCCTCTCCCTTCCCGGGTACAAGCAAAAAACTTATCAGTTTTATGAGTTTATGTATTTTGAAACCACTTTTTTGTTTACATTTGCAGGTACTATATAGAACAGACTGCCTATGGAAATTACAACTGCCCGATATATAAATGTCAACGGTTCGCTGCTCGACCTCTCTCAACCCCGTGTCATGGGCATACTGAACGTTACTCCCGATTCCTTTTATGCCGGTAGCCGCACACAGACAGAGGTAGAAATAGCACGCCGGGTGAAACAGATAGTTTCGGAGGGAGCGGCCATTATTGACATAGGCGCTTACTCTTCCCGTCCCAATGCCGACAATGTCTCTGCCAGGGAAGAGATGGAACGGTTGCGTATGGGCCTGAAAATACTTTTTGAGATACAGCCGGATGCTGTGGTGTCGGTAGACACTTTTAGGGCGGATGTGGCAAGAATGTGTGTGGAAGAGTATGGTGTTGCCATCATCAATGATATTGCGGCCGGTGAGATGGATGCGAATATGTTCCATACCGTTGCGGCATTGAACGTACCTTATATTATGATGCACATGCAAGGCACTCCGCAAAGTATGCAGCAGCATCCTCATTACGACAATCTTCTGAAAGAGGTTTTCTTGTATTTTGCGCGCAAGGTGCAGCAATTACGTGACTTAGGTGTAAAAGACATCATTCTGGACCCCGGTTTCGGCTTTGGAAAGACAATGGAGCATAACTATGAATTGCTGTCCCATCTGGAAGAGTTCCGTATTTTTGAGTTGCCTTTGCTGGTAGGCGTTTCACGTAAATCGATGATATACCGCTTGTTGGACATTACTCCTCAGGAGGCGCTGAATGGTACTACGGTGCTCGATACCATCTGTTTGCTGAAAGGTGCTGACATCCTCCGCGTACACGACGTGAAAGAAGCCGTGGAAACCGTACGGATTGTGCAAGCCATGCGAAATAATTCCTAATCCCTAACCCCTAATCATTCAATATCGTGTTTTTTGAATTTGGAATAAAAGATTTTATAGATATTCTGTTAGTGGCTTTCTTGCTGTACTATACGTATAAGCTGATGAAAGCCTCCGGCTCTATCAATGTGTTTACGGGTATCCTGGTGTTTATCCTGATATGGCTGGTGGTGTCGCAGGTGCTGGAGATGAAATTGCTCGGCTCCATCTTCGACAAGCTGGTCAGTGTGGGCGTGCTGGCGCTTATCATTTTGTTTCAGGACGAGATACGGCGCTTCTTGCTGACACTCGGCTCGCATCAGCATGCTAGTGCGCTGGTACGCTTCTTCACCGGCAATAAGAAAGAGAAGTTGGAACATGACGACATCATGCCGGTGGTAATGGCATGTATCAGCATGGGGAAGCAGAAGGTTGGTGCCTTGATTGTCATTGAACATAATTTGCCTTTGGATGATGTGGTGCGTACGGGAGAAATTATTAATGCCGATATAAACCAGCGTCTGATTGAGAATATTTTCTTTAAGAACAGTCCGTTGCACGATGGAGCGATGGTTATCAGTAAGAAACGTATCAAAGCGGCGGGATGTATCCTGCCTGTTTCCCATAATCTGGACATTCCTAAGGAACTGGGGCTGAGGCATCGTGCTGCCATGGGAATTTCCCAGGTGTCTGATGCGCATGCTATCATTGTATCGGAGGAGACCGGAGGTATTTCAGTGGCTTATAAAGGACAATTCTATCTGCGCCTAAATGCTGAGGAATTGGAAAGTTTGTTAACAAAGGAAAGCTGAGGTGTGACAAAATCCCCTATTTTTACGTCATATAACTATGATATAAAATAAAAACAATATCTTATAACTAATAACTGAAAAGGATGGATAGACGAAATTTCTTACGGACGGGAAGTCTGGCGATGTTAGGCTCGCTGGCAGTACCCTCGTTGGCTATGCCTGCGTCAGTACGCGGAGCTTTGGGAGGAGCAGATAATCAGTCTGCCGTAGCTTCGGCAATGGCTCACTTTGGCGTGACGGAAGCTGACTTGAAGAAAGTGATGGCTGCCGCTCTGGAAAAAGGCGGAGATTATGCCGACCTCTATTTTGAGCACACGTTTAATAATAGTGTGGTTCTGATGGACGGTAAAGTAAACAATTGTGGAGCCAACATTGACTTCGGTATGGGCGTGCGCGTATTAGCAGGCGACCAGACTGGCTATGCCTATGTAGAAGGCGTGACCGTAGAAGAAATGCTGCGTGCTGCCCGTACGGCTGCCCGTATAGCTTCTTCGGGTAAGGCCGGAAAGCCTGTGGGGCTGACGGAGAAGACGATTGCCAAAAGCCGTTATGCCGTCACCGAACCTTGGGAAGACGTGAGCCTTAAGGCAAAGATTCCTTATCTGGAGAAACTGAACGAAAAGATTTTTTCTCTGGACAACCGGGTGCGCAAGGTCCAGGCGTCTCTTGTAGACAGTACTTCTCATGTCTTATTCTGTAACTCAGAGGGCGTGAGCTACTATGATTACCGCCCAATGGTCTCTTTCATGGCCGTGTGTATTATGGAAGAGAATGGAAAAATGGAGAACGGTTATGCCGGTCGTTCTTACCGCAAAGGGTTTGAATTCATGACGGACGATATTGTGGATACCCTTGCGCGTGAAGCTGTGGATAAGACCTCCATCTTGTTCAAGGCAGTGAAGCCCAAAGGCGGTGAAATGCCTGTCGTGATGGGAGCGGGTGGTTCGGGCATCTTGTTACACGAAGCCATAGGACATGCTTTTGAGGCTGACTTTAACCGTAAGCGTACTTCCATCTTCTGCGACTTGTTTGGCAAGAAGGTGTGCAACGAGCATATCAATGTGGTGGATGATGGTACCATTGCCTTCAACCGCGGAGCCGTGAACTTTGACGATGAGGGTGTGGAAGGCCAGAAGACCTATATTGTGAAAGAAGGTATCCTGACCAGCTATCTGCACGACCGCATCAGTGCCAAGCATTACGGGGTGGCTCCTACCGGAAACGGACGTCGCGATACTTTCCGTAATACTCCTATCCCCCGTATGCGTGCCACTTATATGGAAGCCGGCAATATGAAGGAAGCGGACATTATCTCCACCGTGAAGAAAGGTATCTATTGTGACCAGTTTACCAATGGCCAGGTGCAAATCGGTGCCGGAGACTTTACCTTCTTTGTGAAGTCGGGTTACTTGATTGAGGATGGCAAGCTGACGCAGCCCGTCAAGGATATAAATATCATCGGTAATGGTCCGAAAGCATTGGCTGACATCACGATGGTGGCAAATAACGATAAGATTGACAACGGTACTTGGACTTGTGGTAAAGACGGTCAGTCTTGTCCCGTTACCTGCGGTATGCCATCGGCACTAGTCAGCAAGCTGACTGTAGGAGGAGAAAGTTAATTATCAACTATCAATTAAAGACATGATTACAGACGACAATAAGAAATTGGCACAATGGGCAATGGAATATGCCTTGAAGAACGGTTGCCAGGCAGCCAAACTGGTGCTATATACAAATTCTAATTCTTCTTTTGAACTGCGTGACGGCAAAATGGACCGTTTGCAGCAGTCTACGGAGAATGGTTTGGGATTGAATCTTTATGTGGACGGACGTTTCGGCTCTTTTTCCACCAATCGGCTGGATAAGAAAGAATTGGAAACTCTTATCACGAATGGTATAGAGTCTACCCGCTATCTGGCGGTGGATGAGTCGCGTATGCTGGCCGACCCTGCACGCTACTATAAAGGAGGCAAGCCTGACTTGCAGCTTTTTGATAAGAAACTCTATGAAGTCAACCCGGATGATAAAGTGGCGATTGCCCGTGCTGCTGCAGAGGAGGTATTGGGCAAGGATGAGCGTATCATTTCGGTTGATTCTTCTTATAGTGATGGTGAGGGTTCTTCCTATCGTTTGATAAGCAACGGATTTGAAGGCGAGTCGAAGAGTACCTGGTTCTCTGTCTCAGCCAGTGTATCCATTAAGGGAGAAGGTGAAGCGCGTCCTCAGGATTACTGGTACGACTCGGCTCTGTTCTATGATAAATTGACGAAGGCGGGAATCGGTGCCAAGGCATTGGAACGCGTATTGCGCAAGCTGGGACAGAAGAAAGCAAAGTCGGGTAAATATACAATGGTGGTTGACCCTATGAATGTGGGAAATCTGCTCAGCCCGATGCTAAGTGCATTGTATGGCAGTGCTTTGCAACAAAAGAATTCCTTCCTGATGGACAAGCTGGATACGAAAGTGGCTTCCGACCTCTTCACGTTGCGTGACGAGCCGCATGCTATCGGTGCAAACGGTTCACGCTATTTCGATAATGAGGGTGTGGCTACCGAACCCCGCACTGTTTTTGACAAAGGCGTGCTGAAAACTTATTTCATCGATACCTACAATGGTAAGAAGATGGATATAGCTCCTACTATCAGTGCACCTTCACGTCTAATTCTGACACCGGGCGATAAGGACCTGAACGGATTGGTTGCAGATATTAAACAAGGCATCTTGGTTACGGGCTTCAATGGCGGTAACAGCAATAGCAGTACCGGTGACTTCTCTTATGGTATAGAGGGTTTCCTTATTGAAGACGGCAAGCTGACACAGCCCGTCAACGAAATGAATGTGACGGGTAACATGGTTACTTTATGGAATTCCTTGGTTGCTGTGGGCAATGACCCTCAACCGAACCGTTCATGGCAGATTCCTTCGCTGGTATTTGAGGGAGTCGACTTCAGCGGATTATAATGCTAGTTCAACATCAGGCTCATATATGGGCTTGATGTTGCAAATATTTTTTCGGTGAGTTCACCGATTGTAAGTGCCAAGTGGCTGCCCGGCAGACGCTTGGCACTATTCATATATTTACCATTGTTCAGGTAGTAGTAGCCGTTATTGGCACTGACCTGCTCATCGGTGAGATGAATGCTGAGTTCCAGTTCCGGATGGGCCGTAGCATAGAGTTGCAGCATGGTTTTGGCATTGATGATGCGTGCCATGCCCAAAAGTTGGCTTTCACCGGTAGCGGGAGGAGTGAGAACCCGGATGGACGGGAGATTCAAGCTTTGGCAGATATGTTGAAGCAGTAAAGTTTTTGTTGCGGGAGTATCCGACACGATTTCTCCAATGCGCCAGTTGGCTTTCCCTATCGGATAGGTAATGGCCAAAGCCGTGATTTCCTCCCCATTGCTCAATGTGCAAACGAAGCCCTGTCCCAGTTGTAAATCGGCAATGATAACCTGGAAATCCTCTTCCGTATGCTGGATGCAGCAAGGGCGCTCCCGCAATTTCCGGTCGAGATATTCATATCTTTTTTCAGTATATTCGGCAGACATTTCCAAAGTAAGGCCCGTATCGGCTGTCGGTGTACCGGAAGCGATAAAGGTCTCTTCGGCATAGCGGAATACGGGGGCATAACCGCTGCGGCCATAGTAGTCGAACAGCCACGGTTCTGCCGGTATCAGGGTGGATAAGGCGACATTATTGTGTAGCATCCGTGCAAAGGCTTGTGATAACAGCTCGTGCATTACGCCCCGGTTACGGTAATCAGGGTGTGTGCAGGCGCCGGATATATAGGCCGTATGAATATCTTCTCCTTCGAACGTCATAGGATAAGGCAACATCTGTAGGGCGGCAATCACTTCTTCGCCGCTTTGGATGGCAATATTGATATCATTGTTGTAGCGGAGCCGAAAATACAGTTCAGTAAATTCCTCGCTATCATTGAAACAGAGCTTCCATAAGTTCTTTACCTTTTCCCGTATCATCAATCCCTTATCCTTTTAATCCTTAATCTCTAATCCTTACTCTCACCATTTGATAGCTTCCACCGGTTCATCTTTCAGGCATGCCACGTATTTTTCCAGAATAATGGCAGGCTGGTACGAAAGTTTGGCCTTGCGCAATCCTTCAATACCCAAATCCTCTTCACGGTTGAGGTAGACATATTGTTCGGGGATATGGTTGGCAAATTCATAGTTAATCATTGCGTACGCTCCGTCTATGCTGGTGTCGGCCTTTTCCACATGTACTCCGAAGGTATCTTGGTTGATGGGCATTCCGAAAGTGAAGGCGGCAATTTTGCCGTCTACATGCAGGATGCCTCCGGTCAATCCCAGTTCTTCAAAATTGTGGAGGGCGTAGACCAGTGCGCGACGTTCGTTGCCCGTTCCTTCATGCTGGTCGCAATTGTTGGCCTTACACCATTCGGCTTCCAGGTCCAGACATTCCTGGATGCGGTCGGGAGTGATGGGAGTATATTCGTAATTATAGGTGCGTTTGAATTTGTTGACATGATTCCGTTTGGACTGGAATTTCTTTCCGGCAAGCGTGGCGAGGTCTGTACGCAGATAGAGGTAATCGGCATAGTCCCGGTCTGCTGTGAACTGGAATTCTCCGGGCATGAAGGCTTCCAGTTCCGAGCACATGCCCGAACATATTCCCAGCAGGCAGAAAGGTTCCCCTTCCCGGTGTGCGTCTTCGACCAGTGCGTCCAGTACTTTTGTCAAATCTCCGTTACCTATCGGCATCATGTACACCAGTTCATCGTTTGCCCAGAATTTCAGCAGGAGGAAGCCGTCCATGATGGCAAACTTTGTATTGTATAGAAAACGCCAGCTGCATAGGTTGGAGAATGAGAGGTCACAATTCCGTCGCGGACTGTTCTGTGTATAGGAAGTAATCAGTTCTTTGTCTTGTAATTCGATATCTTTAAATGAAATCATACGTTGTTTTTAGTTGGTTATGATTATAGATAACAAAAATAAGAAGATTTTGTTAGAGTAGCCCTAATAATCGCAGAATAGTTGGGGTCAGCAATGCAGTGAAAATACCGTTCAGGGTCAGGCCGAGGCTGGCGAATGCGCCGTATTTGCGGCTGATGTCCATGGCTGTGGAAGTTCCTACCGCGTGGGCGGCGGCTCCCAAGGAAAGGCCTTGTGCCATAGGACTGCCGATGTGGGTCAGTTTCATGGTCTTGAAGCCCAGTATTCCTCCCAGCAAGCCTACACAGACCACTACGGCGGCGGTAAGTGAGGGAATGCCGCCCAGCGACTTAGTTACTTCCATGGCTATCGGCGTAGTGACCGACTTGGGCGCCAGGGAGTAGATAATCTCGTCGGAAGCCCCCATCAATTTAGCTATCAGCACGACAGAGATAACTCCCACAATGCAGCCGGCAAGTTGTGACAGCATGATGGGGAGCAGCTGTTTCTTAATCGTTTCCAATTGGAGGTATAGGGGGACTCCCAGGGCTACAACAGCGGGTTTCAGCCAGAATTCTATCAGATGTCCTCCTTCATTGTAGGTCTCATAACTGATATGTGTCATCTTCAGGAAGACAATGAGGATGGCAATTGTCAGCAGGATGGGGTTCAGCAACATGATGCCGGTCTTTTTCTGCAGGAGTTTGGCCAGAAAGAAAATCCCGAAGGTGACAGCCAATAGGAAAAATTCGTTTTCTAAAAAGTTCATTTGATTTTACGTGTTAGTTGATGAACCCATCCGGTGACTACAATCACCAGCAGGGTGCTGATTATGGAAGCGGTCACTATCGGCCAGAACTCGGAGGCGATGACATCGAAGTAAAGCATGAGAGCTACACCGGGCGGTACGAAGAAGAAGCCCAGGTTGGCAACCAGGAAGTCGGACATACCCTGCACCCAGTGCAGTTTAATCCAACCCAATTTCAAGAATAGGGTGAGCAACAGCATACCGATGATGCTGGAAGGTAACTTGATACCCGTAAAGAAAACAATCAGTTCACCCAAAGCTAAGCATCCGAAAAGGATGGCGCATTGACGAATCATATTATTATAATACCTATTGTTATACGTTGAAAACGCTGCAAAGGTAGGTATTCTATGTATTGCTTGTTATCGTTGTATCCTGATTTTTTTTATGTCGTTTGTAGAGTCGGGCGGGTTGTTCCTGCCGGACGGGTAATTGTTTGTTGCAGAGGGGCACGTGTGCGTACACATGAATGCTGGGAATACCTAATGTTAAATATTATAATAATTATGGTCTGAACGGTAAAAAGACCGATGTTTGCAATGTAGATATTGCAAAATTGTGTACTTTTGCGGCGTGAATAACACATACTGCCGATTCTTAATAGACAATTAAAATATCATGCAAAGATTAATTAACGAAATTGTTGAGCGTGCCAAAGCAAACCGCCAACGAATTGTTCTTCCCGAGGGTACGGAAGAGCGTACACTGAAAGCTGCCAATCAAATCCTGACTGACGGAGTAGCCGACTTGATTATCCTTGGAAAACCTGCCGAGATAGAGGCTTGTGCCAAAGAGTGGGGGCTGGGAAATATAAACAAAGCTACCATTATCGACCCGGAAGACCATCCTAAGAAAGAAGAATATGCCCAACTGCTTTGCGAGCTCCGCAAAAAGAAAGGCATGACCATCGAAGAGGCTCGCAAGTTGGTTGTCGATCCGCTTTATCTGGGCTGCCTGATTATAAAGAACGGCGACGCTGACGGCCAGTTGGCAGGTGCACGCAACACTACGGGTAATGTACTTCGCCCTGCTTTGCAGATTATCAAGACTTCCCCGGGCATCACTTGCGTTTCGGGTGCCATGCTGCTGCTGACACATGCTCCTGAATATGGAAAGAACGGTATCCTGGTGATGGGTGACGTGGCTGTGACTCCGGTGCCCGATGCAGAACAATTGGCACAGATTGCCGTATGTACGGCACGTACAGCCCAGGCAGTTGCCGGTCTCGACCCGAAAGTTGCCATGCTGAGCTTCTCTACCAAGGGCTCTGCCAAGCACGAAGTGGTGGATAAAGTGGTTGAGGCATTGAAGATTGCCAAGGAGATGGCTCCCGATATTGCCATCGACGGTGAGTTGCAGGCCGATGCAGCTTTGGTGCCGGAAGTAGGTGCAAGCAAGGCTCCGGGTTCTTCTATCGCCGGACATGCTAACGTATTGGTTGTCCCCAGCCTCGAAGTGGGCAACATCTCCTACAAACTGGTGCAACGTCTGGGACATGCTGATGCCGTAGGACCTATCCTACAAGGTATCGCCCGTCCGGTGAACGACCTTTCACGCGGTTGCTCCATCGAGGATGTGTATCGCATGATTGCCATCACTGCCAATCAGGCCATTGCTGCCAAAAAGAATGCTGAATAACTTTTAAATCTGATATATAGTATGAAAATCTTAGTATTGAACTGCGGTAGCTCGTCCATCAAATACAAATTGTTTGATATGGACCGGAAAGAAGTTATCGCCCAGGGTGGTATCGAAAAAATTGGTTTGAAGGACTCTTTCCTGAAGTTCACCTTGCCCAGTGGCGAGAAGAAAGTTCTTGAGAAGGACATTCCAGAGCATACCGTAGGTGTGGAATTTATCCTGAACACTTTGACAAGCCCTGAATATGGAGCCATCAAGTCTTTGGACGAAATCAATGCCGTAGGTCACCGTATGGTGCATGGAGGCGAAAAGTTCAGCGAGTCTGTACGGCTGACGCCGGAAGTGCTTGCCGCCTTCACTGCCTGCAACGACCTGGCTCCGCTCCACAATCCTGCTAACCTGAAGGGGGTAAATGCAATATCTGCCATTCTGCCTAATGTTCCGCAGATTGGTGTGTTCGATACGGCTTTCCATCAGACCATGCCGAAGCATGCCTATCTGTATGCCGTGCCTTACGAACTTTATGAAAAGTACGGCGTACGCCGTTATGGTTTCCACGGAACCTCACACCGCTACGTATCGCAGCGCGTCTGCGAGTTCCTGGGTGTAGAGCCGGAAGGAAAGAAAATCATCACTTGCCACATTGGCAACGGTGGTTCCATTACTGCCATCAAGGACGGTAAGTGTGTAGACACCAGCATGGGCTTGACCCCGCTGGAAGGTCTGATGATGGGTACCCGCAGTGGTGATATTGATGCCGGTGCCGTTTCCTTCATCATGGAGAAAGAGGGTCTGGATGCCAACGGCATCTCCAACCTGCTGAACAAGAAGAGCGGTGTGCTGGGTATCTTCGGTGAATCCAGTGACATGCGCGACCTGGAAAATGCCGTAGCTGCCGGCAATCCGAAGGCTGTTCTGGCTGAAGAAATGTACTTCTACCGCATCAAGAAATATATCGGTGCCTATGCCGCTGCTTTGGGTGGTGTGGATATCGTGGTATTTACCGGTGGTGTCGGCGAGAATCAGGCAAGTGCCCGCTGGGGTGCATGTGAAGGCCTGGAATTCATGGGCATAAAGCTGGATGCCGAGAAGAACAAAGTACGCGGTGAAGAAATGGTTATCTCTACCGAAGATTCTCAGGTGAAGGTGGTGGTAATCCCCACTGACGAGGAACTGATGATTGCTTCGGACACGATGGATATTCTGAAGAAGTAATATCGCTGTAATATTTCCCGGTTCCGGCTTCCCGGAGTCCGGATGTGGTTTCGCCCCTGCAAATATGTAATGTATTTGTAGGGGCGAAATGTTTTCCGAATCCTTTAAAATCCTTATCTTTGTTACTTGGTTAAAAACAATAAAGGCAATTTTCCGAATAACTTTAAATAAGAACTGCTTATGAAACGATTAATGTATGTGTTGTTCTTTGTACTGCTGACCAGCGGCATGGCCTATGCCCAGCAGGCGAAGTACGTGTTTTATTTCATCGGTGATGGAATGGGTGTGAACCAGGTGAACGGTACGGAGATGTATCTGGCCGAACAAGAAGGGCGTATCGGTGTAAAGCCTTTGCTGTTCACTTCTTTCCCGGTTGCCAGCATGGCAACTACCTTTTCTGCCACCAACTCGGTGACTGACTCTTCTGCTGCCGGAACAGCCCTGGCTACCGGTGCAAAGACCTACAACGGCGCCATTGGTATGGACGATAACAAGAGTGTGCTTCAGAGTGTGGCCGAGAGAGCCAAAAAGTCCGGTAAGAAAGTTGGGGTAACTACCAGCGTCAGTGTAGACCATGCTACTCCCGCCGCATTCTATGCCCATCAGCCGGACCGTGGCATGTATTACGAGATAGCCCTCGACCTGCCGAAAGCCGGTTTCGACTTCTATGCAGGCGGTGGTTTCTTGAAACCGACTACCACTGCCGATAAGAAAGAGGCTCCGAGCATCTTCCCTATCTTTGAAGAAGCCGGCTATACCGTTGCAAGGGGCCTTGACGAATATAAGTCGAAGTCTGCCCAGGCGGACAAGATGATTCTTATCCAGAAAGAAGGGGCAGAGCCTTCTTGCCTGCCCTATGCCATCGACCGCCAGGAAGGCGACCTGACGCTGGCCGAAATTACCGAAAGTGCCATCTCTTTCCTGACCAAAGGCAGTAACAAGGGTTTCTTCCTGATGGTTGAAGGTGGAAAGATTGACTGGGCCTGCCACGGAAACGACCCCGCCACAGTCTTTGAGGAAGTGGTGGATATGGACAACGCCATCAAGGTGGCTTACGAGTTCTATAAGAAGCATCCCAAAGAAACGCTGATTGTGGTAACTGCCGACCATGAAACCGGTGGTCTGGGTCTGGGTACCGGTAAGTACGAGCTTCAACTGAAAGCCCTTGCCAAGCAGAAGCAGTCTCAGGATATCCTTTCACGTTCCATCACGGACTTACGCAAGATGCGCAAGGTTATCAACTGGCCGGAAATGAAGGAATTCCTGGCAGAAAAGATGGGTTTCTGGAAAGAACTGCCGGTGAGCTGGGAGCAGGAGAAGATGCTGCGTGATGCTTACGAAGAATCATTCGTGAACAAGCATGTAGTGTTTGAGGAAAGTCTTTATGCCAAGACTGAGCCCCTGGCTGTTGCCGCCAAGAAGGTAATGAGCCAGATTGCCATGGTAGGCTGGACCAGCGGTGGCCATACAGCCGGATATGTGCCGGTATTCGCAGTAGGTGCAGGCTCCAAGCTGTTCGTGGGTAAGATGGACAACACGGAAATCCCGAAACGCATAGCCAAGGCTGGTGGATACAAATAATAGAAAGTCACTACAGATTACACGGATTCTCACAGATTGGAAGCTCTGATATCAAGTATAAGAGACTAATCTGTGAGAATCCGTGTAATCTGTGGTGGCTGTCTATTTATTCCTTAAGGTCCTTCTTTATAATTTCATCCATCTCCCGGATACGTTTCTCCCGTTCCTTGGCAGATTTTATTTTCTGGTCCTTGTATCCGGTATCTGTCCGTTCGGAGACCTCTTCGCTCCATTCCTCGAATTCATCCGTTGCCGGACGTCCGTGCGGGTCTATGTTCTCTTCGGCAATCGGGTCGTTTCTGTAAATCATATCATCCATGACGCTAATGTTTTTAATGTTATGATGTTATTACAACCATGCCGGGAAAAAGTTCCGGTAACCTTCACTTTTTCGTAATCGTTTATAAGAATAAACGTTTTATAGCGCGGGCAGCAGGTACTTCCATATTAGATTCAGCTCTGCCTGCATGTCGGGGATGTTGGCGGTGACGGCAATGACGGCATCCTTGTCCGGCAACACCAGTATGTATTGTCCGTTGGCACCATCGGCACGGTAGGCGTTGTGGCGGCAGCGCCACATCTGGTAGCCGTAGCCCTGCAGCCAGTCGCTTGTCTTGGCGCTCATCTTCGCTTTCTTCAGCATCTCCGGTTTCATGCCGGCGGGCAGTGAGGGCACTTGGCAGGCAGATGCCTCCTTTACCCATTCTTCGGGCAGAATCTGCTGTCCGTTCCAGTTTCCTTTCTGCAGGAACAGTTGTCCCATCTTGGCAAGGTCTTCCGTTTTGAGGTACAACCCCCAGCCTCCGGTATTGATGCCTTGCGGGCTTTCCTGCCACCGGGCGTTGACGATGCCAAGCGGGCGGAACAGACGGGGATAGAGATAATCCACCACTTTCTCGCCCGTCACTTTCTGTACGATGGCTGAGAGCATGTAGGTTCCCAGGCTGTTGTAGGTGTAGAAGGTACCGGGCTTGTGCTCCACGGGGAAGGCAAGGAACTCCTGCACCCAATCGGCGTCCGCCTTTTTGCGTACCGTTCCGGTGGGGTCGGTGTCGTGCCCGCAGTTCATGGTCAGCAGGTCGCGTACGGTCATGGCTGCCAGATTTTCGCTGACGGTTGCCGGAAGCTTGTCGGGGAAGAAGGAGATGACCTTGTCCGTCAGCTTCAGCCTGCCTTCGGAGGCGGCAAGTCCCACGGCGGTGGCGGTGAATGTCTTGCTGACGGAGTTCAGGATGTGAGGCTCATCCTCTTTCCCTTCGCCCATCCATTCTTCGGCAATGACATTGCCGTGTTGCACAATCATGATACTGTGCAGGTCTTGTCCGGCTTTCTTTACGGCATCCAGATATCTGTTCATGGCCTTGTCCAGCTTCGGAGTAGCGGCGGCGCGGGGCAGGCCCTTGGTCAGTTGGTTGATGGAAATCAGCTTTATGCCTTTGTCCTCAATGGCTTTCCGGACGCGGGGGCTTGTCAGCAGGTCGGTCACTCCCTGGCGGTCCAGCGCCACGTCCTCATATCCGATGTGGAAGACGGTTTTCATTTCATCGTTGTCCAGTGCCGGGTGGTCTAAGAAAAGGTAGCGCTGGCCCGGTTGCAACTTCTCCAATGCTTTGATGAAGCTAGCCTCCTTTTCTTCGGCGGTTCTTTTGGGGCCGTCGTACCCGATGTAGGTAAACCGGTAGTCCTTGGAGGAGTCCATGCGGTCGATGGACGGCAGGTTGTATTCTTTGGCGAGCCGTTGCACCAGCTCGTTCACTTCTTTGCTGAAACCGGTGGAGAGCATGTGTCCGGACAGATGGCTGAGTTGCGGAATGCTTTTCAGCGTCGTCTCTATCTGCGCGCGGAACTCCTGCTCTATCTCCTTGATGTCCCATTTCTGCTCCATGATGGACTGTCCCGGATAGGCGGGGTTAGGGAACATCATCGGGTAGAAATAGCCGTTCTCGTCCGTCAGGCTGGGGCAGTGGGTCAGCGGACGCCACTTCACGTTCTCCCACTCGCTGGTGATGACGAGGTGCAGGCCGACGTCCAGTCCCGGATTTTCTTTCAGCATCTTGATGGCTTCCGGATACCAGGCTGCTACGGGCATCACTTCCACGCTGCGGGCAATACCCGAGCGGTAGGTCTGGATGCAGGCTTCGTTGACGGAATGCAGGGCACCGAGATCGTCAATGCGGATGACAAGTGTCGGGGCGCCGGATTGTCCCCATACCGGCAATGCTCCTGCTGCGAGCAGGCATCCGGCAATCATGTTTTTCAGTCTTAAAGGTTTCATGGGTGGTAATGGTATGATGGTTAACAGTTTGGCAATGCGGGTTATAGCTTCGTCTCTCCCTCCACAAAATTCTCAAGGAAGAGGTTCTCGCCGTCAAAGACGGCGTACGAGAAGTAGTTTATCCAGTCGCCGAGGATGAGGATGCGGGCGGTACTGCTCAGCATCAGGTCCAGTTCGATGTGGCGGTGACCGTAGATGAAGTAGTTGATGTTGGGATGGCTTTTCAGGTATTCCTTGGTGTAGAGCACCAGGTATTCGTTGTTTTCTCCCATGTATGCGGGTTCTTTCCCGTCTATGCGTTTCAAGCGGCTGTGCTTGGCCCAGTTCAGTCCCAGCTCCATGCTCCAGCGGGGGTGCAGGGCAGAGAACAGCGTCTGTAGGGTACGGCTGCGGAACATGGCGCGCAGCATCTTGAACTTCTTGTCCGGGTCGCCTAGCCCGTCACCGTGGGCAAGGTAGAACTCTTTTCCGAAGATTTCGGTGGTCAGCGGTTCGCGGTGTATCATGACGCCGCACTCCTTGGTCAGATAGTCGCCGCACCAAAGGTCATGGTTTCCCGTGAAAAAGTGGACTTCTACTCCCAGGTCGGTCAGTTCGGACAGCTTGCCCAGAAAGCGGGTGTATCCTTTGGGCACTACGGTACGGAATTCGTACCAGAAGTCGAACATGTCTCCCAGCAGGTATACGGCCGATGCCTTGTGCTTGATGCTGTCCAAGAAGTTGACCAGCCTCCGTTCTTGGGTTCGTCCGTGTTCGATGGCTCGTGAGCCCAGGTGAGCATCCGAGAGGAAATATACATTCTTCATTTTCAACTTTCCATTTTCAACTTTGAACTTTCAACTGATTTAAAGGAATCCCAGTTCCAGTTTCGCTTCTTCGCTCATCATGTCCTTGTCCCACTCGGGTTCGAAAACGAGATTGATGGTGGCGGAGGTTACGCCGTCGATGGATTCCACCTTCTGGCGCACATCTTCCATGATGAAGTCGGCTGCCGGACAGTTGGGGGCAGTCAGCGTCATGTCGATGGAGGCTTCTCCCTGGTCGGAGACGTCTATTTTGTAAATCAGTCCCAGGTCGTATACATTTACCGGTATTTCCGGGTCGAATACGGTCTTGAGCATGGAGACTATTTTCTCTTCTATTTCAAATTTGGTCATATTCGTAGGGTTTTATATATAGGTTTTCAAAGAACAAAGCTATGGAATTTAATTGAAAATGCAAAGGAACGCCCTCCTTTTCATTACTTCAGAAAGGGTTTGTCTTATCCTGATATAGGTAGACACATTTACAAACTAATAAATGTGTTACTATTA
>NZ_QSOX01000066.1:0-549 GCF_003466325.1 Bacteroides sp. 4_1_36 | reverse complement strand
CGGCAAATGCAATCCGTCAGATGGTCGTTGATAAACCCCGAAGCTTGCAGATGGGCATAGCAAATGGTAGAGCCGAAGAACTTGAATCCCCGTTTTTTCATGTCTTTGCTCATGGCATCTGATTCGGGAGATGATACCGGAATCTCACTCAATGACTGAAAATGATTGATAATGGGGTTCCGGTTGGGGAAGAAGGATAGCGTATAGTTGTAAAAGCTGCCGAATTCTTTCTGTATGGCAAGAAACAGCTTTGCATTGGTGATGGTCGACTTGATTTTCAGACGGTTTTTCACGATGCCGTCAAAGTGCATCAGCCGTTCCACGTCTTCGTCGGTCATTTGCGCCACTTGCGCGGCATCGAAATTGCAAAAGGCTTTGCGGTAGCCTTCCCGCTTTTTGAGGATGGTTATCCAGCTCAGTCCCGCCTGAGCACTTTCCAATACAAGAAACTCGAATAGTGTCTTGTCGTCTGTTACCGTTTTTCCCCACTCTTCATCGTGGTATTTCACATACAGCTCGTCGGTTCCGCACCAGCCGCAACGTCCGTTT
>NZ_QSOX01000065.1:466-671 GCF_003466325.1 Bacteroides sp. 4_1_36 | reverse complement strand
TTCGTGTTCGAGGGCTTTTTGGATTTCCTCTCATTCCTCACTATCCGGCAACAGAAAAGTCCGGATATACCCTGCACCGACTGGCAGGACTACGTTATTCTAAACTCCACCGCCAACACGGATAAAGCCTTATATCCGTTGGCTGATTACGGGCATATACATTGTATGCTTGACAATGACGAAGCCGGGAGGAAAGCGGTTGAAG
>NZ_QSOX01000065.1:0-456 GCF_003466325.1 Bacteroides sp. 4_1_36 | reverse complement strand
TTGACAATGACGAAGCCGGGAGGAAAGCGGTTGAAGCCATAAGGCAGGAATACAAATGGCGTGTACGTGACGTATCACACCTGTACAGCGGTCACAATGACCTGAACGACTATTTGCGTAGCCTTAAAGTGAAACAATCCCAAGATTTGACAGTTACCGACAAGCCCCAGCCGGAGCAGGATAACAGACAAAATCCGGGTGAAAAAAGAAAGAGAGGGCTAAGGATGTGACCTGCAAGACTGGCGGCATGAACAGACGGCAGGCTGTGTGATTAGGGAGAGCAAGGTTATGTTTCGGTAGACCGAAACACCTTGCTTTGCTTGACAGCAAAGAAAATTTCTCCCGTTGGTCGCAATTTTTAAGATACCACCTAAAAGCAAAAACGTATGACAGGGACAAGGAACAAACCGGGAGGTCGCCCGGCAAAAAGCCGGATAGACAAGCAGAACCGGGTAG
>NZ_QSOX01000064.1:643-907 GCF_003466325.1 Bacteroides sp. 4_1_36 | reverse complement strand
GCCCTGCTGATATAGTAGACACAGCAAAGTGAGTTGTCCTGATTCTGTTGACAGTCATCCTGCTGCATTTGCAGAGCCCGTGCTTGCTTGTCCGGCAAGACTGGGTGCCCCTAAAAGAGGCATTCTGTCTTTGTCAGGTGCGCTGTCCTGCGCCTTCGCCCGGACTTGCTGTCCGGCTTTGCAAAGATATTGCATCCTTCTTTTTATTGCTACTTGTGGAAGGATATTTTTTCTTCTTCCACATTTTCTTCTGTATTCCCTTCT
>NZ_QSOX01000064.1:0-633 GCF_003466325.1 Bacteroides sp. 4_1_36 | reverse complement strand
TTTTTTCTTCTTCCACATTTTCTTCTGTATTCCCTTCTCCAGATGCGCCACAGCAGGTATTTTATACCCGATACTCATATGCGGTCTGCGATGGTTATAGAAATGTATGTAGCGAGCTATGACATTTCTTGCATGCCCGATGTCGTTGAACCGGCCTCGAGGATGGCTGCTTTCCGCCTTAATAATCCCGTTGATACGTTCCGCAACGGCATTGTCGGTGGGTTTGTAGTCTTCCGTCATACTGATGGCAATGCCATGTTTCTGAAGAAGTGCCACGTATGGGTCGCAACAGTATTGTACGCCACGGTCCGAGTGATGTATCAGGCCCGTAAGATTTTCATCTCCTGTCATTTCAACAGCCTGCTCTATAGCCTGTTGCAATGCATTGATGGTTGCCGATACCCGTAAGGTGTCGGCAAGCACCCATCCCACTATCTTATGGGAGTAGGCATCCGTAATCAGATGCAGATAACAGACTTCACCATTGGCAAGTGGTATATAAGTAATGTCGCTGACCCACAACTGGTTGGCTGAAGTCAAGGTCAGTCCTTTGATTAGGTTCTTCCACTTGTGGTAGCGATGGTTGGAGTTCGTCGTATGCCGGGTCTTGCGGGCAGGAAGCATCAAGCGGTG
>NZ_QSOX01000063.1:0-974 GCF_003466325.1 Bacteroides sp. 4_1_36 | reverse complement strand
GGGTCAATGTAAAAACCTGAGGGGTAAATTTATAAATTATTATCTTTGTCTCCAAATTCATAGCTTATGGAGTTAAACGGTTATCGCCTTCTTCTTCCTGAAGGCACTTTAGAGTACTTTGCTCTTGTTGATGTGAAGGAAAGCGTAAATGAAGTTGTGATCTACCTTGAGGAAAAAAATATCGTTCCTGAGAAGTATACAGATCAGGATACTGAGAGTAAAGGCTTTTATGATCCTGTTATTGTTCAGGATTTTCCTCTTCGTGGCAAGAAGGTCTTCCTTAATATTCGTCGTCGTCGCTGGATCTTAAAGAAGCATAATGAGTATATCTCTCGTAACTGGCGTATGGTGGCTGAAGGTACTCGTATGACGCAAGATTTTGCGTCTTTTTTAAAAGAACTATATTGATAGCTATCCGATCAGTTGTAAGCTCTTAGGTGTTTTATATGGAGTTGACGGAGATTTATTGGAGCGTCAATACCGTAACCATCTAAGTGGTTATCTCCATTGGGACCAACTTGTTCATGCAGAGGATTGGCTACTATTCGAAAAGAATATCGGTGCTTATATCTGTATTGATGAGGTAGCCCTCTCGCGTGGAGAACTCTATACTGTACTGATCAATAAAGAAGCTCACGGTGGTAAAGGTAGTATGATTGCTATCATTAAAGGTACGGACGTTCATACGGTCACTTCTGTCCTGCTTAAGCTATCCCGTCTCCGCCGTTACCAAGTGCGCGAGATTACTTTGGATATGGCTCCTAACATGGAGCAGATTGCCCGCATCTGCTTTCCTGCGGCCAAACGTGTTACCGATCGCTTTCACGTACAGAAGTTAGCTTATGAAGCGGTGCAGGAGATGCGTGTAAAAGCTCGCTGGGAGGCTTTGGATGAAGAGTCCACTCAGATTGCTTATGCAAAGGCCTGTGGAAAGATGTATCATGCACCTGTTTTCGCTAATGGAGATACAAGAA
>NZ_QSOX01000062.1:0-991 GCF_003466325.1 Bacteroides sp. 4_1_36 | reverse complement strand
AACCGCTCCTGCGGGCCACCGTGACATGCTCATTCATCCTTGCCAGCGGAACTCTTATCTCATCCCACGTTCCCGGCACGGTACGGAGCACCTCGAACCCCGGTTGACCTTCATAAGCCTTTGGCGTATCGCACAACGAGGTGAGATGGTTTTCCAAAACCACATACATGGCCAACATATGGCAGCGTGTGCTCATTACATGAGGATTTACATACTGTATCTTGAACTCCGAGCGCGGCAGTGCCCTGAACCCTCCCAGGTGATAGTCCGTCGCTCCCGCCAGCATCCTGGTGAAGGGTATCGCAATGTCATGGTCCGCATTCACCAGCGTGTCCCATTTGCATACTTCATAGTTGAGTGTCCCTTCCCGTGTGAATTCATTCGGATACGTCCTTACCAGTCCGGAAGGCTTGCTCGACCCATGGAACTGTATGAAGAGCCTGTGTCTTGCCGCACATTCCAGTATCTCTTCTTGGATACGTATCATCTCTTGGTCATTGCGGTCCATGAAGTCCACCATGAGTCCCCTGACCCCCCATTCCTCATAGAGCGCAAAGGCTTCTTCGAGTTTGTCGTACAACGGTCTCCAGTGTACCCACAGATGTATGCCAACCCCCTTGCTCCTTGCATATTCCACAATTCTCGGCATGTTCAGGCACGGTATCGGTTTTGTAACGTCCGCATTGGGTCCCGCCCATCCGAAATTGAAGTTGTCATCATAGTACCAAGGAGTCTCCGCATATCCGTAGATTCCATGTGCATCCAAGCCATTGCGTGCTGCAAAATCGATGTAGTACTTGTTTGTATCGAAGTTGTTCCCCGGAGAGAACGTGCTGTCCGGCACGACATTCCCGTTCCACCATGTGAACGTGGTCCGGCAAGGCTTAATCCATGAAGTGTCTTCAATCCTGCAGGGCTCGTTCAGGCTTGTTAGTATATTCGTCTCCAGCAATCCTCCCACCCGGTCTGCAACGGAGATTACGCGCCACGG
>NZ_QSOX01000061.1:0-1153 GCF_003466325.1 Bacteroides sp. 4_1_36 | reverse complement strand
GTAACGGGCTGGTACAAGTCCGAAGAACCCGCAGCCCGGTATTCCGTCCGGCTCTTTACGGTGTTGAACCGGAAATCGTACAGGACGTTCAACAGGCTTTCGATGCGCTCGTTCTTCGACTGCCAGCCCTCGATATGCCGTGTTTCATCATCTCTTTTCTTTTTCATCGAGAAGTCTGTTAGAAGCCGGGACATACTGCTGCTGCATCCACTTTTTGAGTTCCTCCATGTCGAAACGCAGGGTACGCCCACGCTTGACGCAGGGTATCAGTCCCTTGCTGGCTAAATGATACAGGTAATTGACCGAATACCCGGTTATGCCGCTGGCAACGGATATTTTGACTAACACAGGCTCTTTTCCGTCCTGCCGTTCTTCGGGCTGTGCGCCCACGACCGGGGCAATCATCTTTTCGATGTTCTCCAGCCGTTTGAAAATTTCTTCGAAAGGATTATTCATAGGTGCTTGTTTTTTGAATTAGCACCACAAATAAAATAAGAAAAATCGGTAAAAAACAAAGCGTCAGCCGTTTGGAATCGCTTTGCTGCGCTCTGCACCAAATTAATGTCGGTAAATAGAAAACGGCTTTGTGTTCATTACCTTACTAATAAGTAAGTGGGGGAAACCGGGATTTCTGTTCTCTTATTGTTTCTTTCCTGCTCGTTTGGGGCAGTGGTGGACATTTTTGGACACGCAAGGTCATTTGCGGACAGAAAGAAACAACCTGTCATTCAGTCTTATATATTTGCACCAGTGAAGAAAAACGGAGTATTGATAATAATAAATATATCGGTTATGGAAATAGTGACGATTGAAAAGAGAACCTTTGAACTTTGGAAACAGAGGTTTGAAAATTTTGTGGGGCGTGTGGATGCGCTCTGTGTGCCTTTACGCAGGAAGCGTGACAAATGGCTGGATAACTGCGAGACCTGCCGTTTGCTGAATGTTTCAGCCCGGACGATGCAGACCTACCGTGACACGGGGAAACTGCCTTATTCGCAGATTAACAATAAGATTTACTATAAGGCTTCGGACGTGGAAACATTTCTGCTTAGCCAAGTAAGGGACAATTCTAAAAAGTAGGCGTATGGATTTGATAACGAAAGATTCCGAAACCACGCTGGTACTGTTTTCCTCCCTTGACAGGGTGCTGGAA
>NZ_QSOX01000060.1:0-1538 GCF_003466325.1 Bacteroides sp. 4_1_36 | reverse complement strand
TTCCGTTACTTCGCAGGTAACGGGAACCATCTTGAATCAATTATGTGAAAAGAAGTTTAATATAGTTGTAATGCCTCTATAATTGTTTATAACATTTTAAGTGATGAAAGATGAAAAGTGGCTTATAGGTGGAATTCTGATAATATGACCGAGAGGTAAAGTTACGATAAAGGGAAATCAAAATATTTATAGGGAAAGAAAGACTTAAAGTGTTATTTTGTAGAGTTTTGGCTTAAGGGGAAGTTGTTGAGAAATGAGCGAGAGGACTCTTCCCTTCAAGAGATGCTTCTTGCGGGAGGAATAAATATGGACACATCTAGGCCGCTTTATCAATAAAAATAAAAAAATCTATGCCGAGATTCCATTGCTTTTTACAAAAGAAATTACCTTCTCATTTGCTTCATCAATCTTCTTGTCGTTGAAAGGTTTGAGATAGGTTTCAGTAACATTTATCGATGAATGTCCCATCGCTTCGGAAATAATGCCAGGGTGAATCTCACAATAATATGCCATTGTGGCCCACGTGTGTCTTGCCGAATACGAACTAAGATGTGAACTCATATTCAAATGTGTTTTTAAAGCTGACAGCTGATAGTTAAAACGCCTCAAAGCTGATTGATACTCTTTATAAGCCGCTTCTGTACCATCCTTGCTACGTAATATTGGGAATAAATAAGGTGAGTTCTCGTCCTTATTGGATACCATGTGTACCAGCTGTAAGGCTTCAGGGGATAGAAGTACCCGTAAGGTGCGACCAGTCTTTCTTCTACGATAGGACAATACATTCCCTTGCAGGTCTTTCTTGTGCAAGAAAGCTAAATCGACAAATGGGAGACCACGCATCATAAACATAAAAACAAATAGCATTTTGGCCTTTTGAAGGCTTGAGGAAGGAATCCTTTTGGACAAATCCATTTCTGTCCCGCGAACTAAAGTTCCTATATCCGAAGCTTCCAAAGCTCTTTTCTTGTCTGCTTTAGTTCCTGTATACACATGTTCAAATAATCTAGGAGTATAACGGACACATCGTAAATCTACAGCTCGATTGTAAGCCGAGCGAATGACTTTCATATAGGTAGAAACGGTGTTCCAACTGCAATCTCGTTGACGCAGGTGCATTTCAAAACGTTTCAAAACCACTGGATTCAATTTGCGCAGATGCAAATCCCGATAGTTATTGAATGCGGAAAACACATTCAATGTAGATTGGTAAATATGGGCTGTTCCCCATCTCCCATTTTCTCGAAGCTCTCCAATAATAGTTGACAGCATTTCTTGTAAGGTAATCTCTTTCATCTTCAATTTAAATTATACATTCTCTTATTAATAATATGTATAAGTACAATCCCTTTATAATGCAGAACATACGTGCAAATACACTAATAATTGGGGCGAACAACAATCCCATTAACAAAAAAGTGCGCTTAAATGCAGATTTTTCGATTAATTATAAAAAAACAGCATTATTATTTGCTCATTTATAGAAAAACAATTATGTTTGCACGGAAAATTCCTCCGTTACCTGCGAAGTAACGGAA
>NZ_QSOX01000006.1:0-217747 GCF_003466325.1 Bacteroides sp. 4_1_36 | reverse complement strand
AAATGCAGAGGATGAAATATTTCACGGGAGGGCTGACATACAAAATTCATTTGAAATAAGAAGTAAGTCAAAGTCTCGTTGACTCCATAAAAAAAGCAGCTAAAGTATGACATCAACTTTAACTGCTTTTATTCTAATAGACCAATTTTACATTGTCAATCCATAGCGAATTGCCAGGAGAACCTATATAAGCACCACCATGACTAGAGGTGAATTGCAACAGCAAATGAGTGGGCACATCGTCCTTCGTCCCCCAGGCAACCTCCTTAATAGGCACACTCTCTCCTTTACTGTTAACTGTATAGCGTTCTTCAACCTGAAGACGCATCATGTGGGCCTTGTATGCAGGGTCACCGGTGATATCACCGTACATGATGGAATAAGTGGCATTATTATGCCAATCGGTAGTAGTATAATATCGTACGACCATCGTTCCTACACGCTTGGCATAGATATTCCCCTTCTCATCTTCCCAACGCTTTTGCAGAAACAGATTCACTTCCGGGAAGTCCTTTCCCTCAACATCTGTGATACGGCTAAAGCCCGTTGCACGGATACGCTTCTCGCGGTCGGACATCTTTACTTTATAATCAAACTGTATGGCGATAGGTTTCTTTGTAAACGGTATGCCGGAATTCAGCATTTTCTGCGGATTCTTGGTCCCCTTGATAGGTTCGTGCACCTCACCCAGAAACATGGAGCCGGCAGCCAGCACCGTGATATCCACTATTCCAAAAACCTTCACACTCTCCATACGGGTGTCCATACGGGCACAGAAACCATCCCCTCGCTTTTCCGGGAAAACAGAAGTATTGGTTTTCGTGATACCGGCTACCCGGGCCATCACATTGGATGTCGCCCACGGCGAACCTCCCATATTCTTGTATGCCTTGGTCTCGGTGACAGTAGCAGTAGGCCCGATGGCATATACATTCTTCGTGGCACCGCCAATAATACCGGATTCCTTGATTTGGCGGTCAATCCATTGATCCATATTTCCGAAAGGAATCATCTCTACCTCGTGCTGCTGTGCAGAAACTGCTCCGCAACAGAGCATGGCAGACAGCATTCCCAATATACGAACTTTCTTTTGAATCATTTCTCTCATTAATAATTGACAATCATTATAAATCGTACTTCCACTGTTCCAGCGCAAAATTCCAGTTATCCTGAACCAACTGCACTGTACGCTCATCATACTTGTATTTATTCTTCTTATATCCTTTCTTTCCGCCTACATACTTTTCAATATCAGCACGTGCCTCTGCAAAGCCCGGAATGGACAAAGCCTTGTAGATATGTTCAGTCATTCCCATTGCATCCGCTTCGAAGTCCTCAAACTTCACCTCTATCAAGTTTCCTTTAGGAATGCATGTCTTGTCCGCTTCGTACTTATGATACAGTTTGGCATAAATGGACAAAATATTCTTCTCAAGCTCCTCATTACTGATATCCTGCAACTTCAACGGCTGAATGGTGTTAGTAAAGAAACTACGTGTGCTTTCGAAAACAGTATAAGGATTACGCATCAGATAGATAAACTTAGCATTGGGGAACATCTTGACAAGCTCTTTCACACGTCCCGTATGAGGCGGATTCTTACTAAGAAACTGAGTTCCCTTCGTATTCCAAAGAGAGATTTTTATCAATTTGACGAAAGTCTCCTCAAACACTTTCAGTTCTTTCTCTGTAATATCATCAAACAGCAGATATTTATCGGCATACTCTTGCTGATATTCGGGCAGGAACCAGAAATTATAATAGGTGTAGGGCATCATATTTGCCAAAGCAAACTCCTCTTCTTGCGGAAGGTCAACGGCAAGTTCCATATTGTCCGTGGGACGTTTGTCCGGCATCAACCAACTCATGTTCTTCTTGAAGAAAGGCTGCCCCCACATCATAAGATGCGGAAATACAGTCTGGTATGTCGTGTTGTAGCCGAAATGCTTGTCGCAGGAGAAAACATTATGCACAAACGTAGTCCCGCTACGCCAGTGTCCCAAAATGAATACCGGATCATGCTCCAAGGGCTTATCTGCCAGGAGCTTTTCATAGCGTCTGTCCTGCAGAGGAGCCAAAGTGGACAGCAGGCGGCAGACGGCTTTTGTCAGCCGATACTTACCTTTGTAGGCAGCACCGATGTCACGACCGCCCGTTATATCCTTGAATGTTTTCCAATCCGCACCTACCAGGGTGTTTATCGGAAGCTTATTGAATTCTAACAATCCCATTATTATCTTTATATTAATATGTTATGGTTTTCTTCCGGTGATACCGAGAGAGAACTGCAATACTTATAAAGAAGTACTGCGCTCTATCCGTACGGCCACGCCCTGGCGTTCCAGCTCTTTCACAGCCTTTTCTATAGCTTCGTAATGTTCGGGAGCTATACCCAGCTTAGGCAAATTCAGTATAGGCAGGTCCTCAGCTAAGTGCATGTCCTTATCCTCCACCCTATCGATAATCATACCTACAGCACTGGTATTGTTGGTTATCGGGTCTATCAAGATAAACGAACCGGTAGCCTTATTCTGCCGATAAGGGTCAAAGAAAAGCTCTTTGGCAGTGGTCAGCACCACGCGCGCAATCTGATTGAGCTGCATCGGCAATGTTTCCTTGCTCAACTTTCCGTTGTCAATGGAAAGATGCTCCATCGTATTGACATCCACTTTATACTTGATGCTGTCGATGCGGGTGCGGCTTATATTGGTGGTCTGTTTGATGAAGAATGATTTGTTGATATCCATCGGCTCTTCATCCATCCAAACCAGCATCGTTTCAAAATTGCGGTCCATGACGGGCAGGTTATCCGGATGTACCAGCATTTCCCCTCTCGACACATCTATTTCGTCCTCCAGAGTCAGGGTGACGGACTGTGGCGGAAAGGCGTAATCCAATTCGCCGTCGTATGTAACTATACTCTTGATATGCGACTTCTTACCGGAAGGCAATGCCATCACTTCATCTCCCTTACGAATAATACCCGAAGCCACCTTACCGCAAAAACCACGGAAATCGAGATTGGGGCGCAAGACGTATTGAACCGGGAAACGAAAATCCTTCAAATTATGGTCGTTGTCAATATGTACCGTCTCCAGAAAGTCAAGAAGTGAAATACCCTCATACCAAGGAGTACGTTCCGATTTCTCCACCACATTGTCGCCATCCAAAGCTGACAGCGGAATGCAGTTTACGTCAGGAATACCCAATGGAGCTATAAACTTCCGGTATTCATCGACTATCTCATTAAAACGTTCTTCGGAAAAATCCACCAGGTCCATCTTATTGACAGCAAGCACCACATGCTTGATGCCAAGCAACGACACCAGAAAAGTATGCCGGCGCGTCTGCGTAATGACACCCATACGTGCATCCACCAGAATAATTGCCAAGTTAGCTGTAGAGCCCCCGGTAATCATGTTGCGTGTGTACTGCTCGTGTCCCGGAGTATCGGCAATGATAAACTTACGGTTGTTGGTCGAGAAGTAGCGGTATGCCACGTCGATGGTGATGCCTTGTTCGCGCTCTGCCTTCAAGCCGTCCAGCAAAAGGGCGTAGTCAATGTGGTCGCCGGCATTTCCCATGCGCTTGCTGTCGCGTTCCAGTGCGTCCAGCTGATCCTCATATAGTTTCTTGCTGTCGAACAACAGACGGCCTATCAATGTGGATTTTCCGTCATCCACAGAACCGGCAGTCAGTAAGCGCAATAAGTCTTTCTGCTCATCCTTATCAAGAAAAGCCTTTATATCAAGTGTAGAATCGTTCATCCTTAATGATTTAATTTTTAATTCTTAATTTTTAATTCCTTTAGAAGTATCCCTCGCGCTTCTTCTGCTCCATGCTTGCGTCTTGGTCGAAGTCAATGACACGGGTCGTCCGTTCACTCTTGGTGGTGGTCATCATTTCCTCGACAATCTTCTCGATGGTATCGGCATCGCTTTCCACAGCACCGGTCAACGGCCAGCAACCCAGCGTACGGAAACGCACCATACGCATCTTTATCTGGTCGCGGTACTGTTCAGGCAAGCGGTCGTCATCCGCCATTATCAGATTTCCGTCAATCTCCACACAAGGACGTTCCTTGGCAAAATACAACGGCACAATAGGAATATTTTCCAAACGTATATATTGCCAGATGTCCAGCTCCGTCCAATTACTTAACGGAAATACTCGGATACTCTCTCCTTTATGTACCCGGGCATTATAAATATCCCACAATTCGGGACGCTGATTTTTGGGGTCCCATTGATGGAACTTGTCACGGAAGGAGAAAATACGCTCTTTGGCGCGTGACTTCTCCTCGTCGCGGCGAGCGCCACCGAATGCCGCATCAAACTTATACTTATCCAATGCGTGGAGCAAAGCCTGCGTTTTCATCAGGTCCGTATGCACCTTGCTGCCATGCGTAAAAGGTCCGACACCTGCATTGAAAGCTTCCATATTGCTTTCCACTATCAGGTTCCAACCATACTTCTTGGCATACTCGTCACGGAACTGTATCATCTCCTTAAACTTCCACTTGGAATCGATGTGCATCAACGGGAACGGCACTTTGCCGGGAGCAAACGCCTTTTCGGCCAAGCGCACCATAACCGAAGAATCCTTGCCGATACTATACAGCATCACCGGATTTTCAAACTCCGCTGCCACTTCACGGATAATATGAATGGACTCTGCTTCGAGTTCCTTCAAATGGCTCAATTTATATTCTTCTTTCATTATATCTTATTTCTTCTGAATTCTTGGTAAAATGAGTTCCAACAGTTTATTGACCGATTCTTCCAGGCTGAGAACAGAGGTGTCCAACGTCAGAGCCGGATGAGCCGGCTCCTCAAAAGGCGCGGAAATACCAGTAAAATTCTTGATTTCTCCCTTACGTGCCTTGGCATAAAGTCCCTTCACGTCACGGCGTTCACACTCTTCAAGCGGGGTACTGACATAAACTTCCAGAAAATCGTCTTGTCCGATAATATCAGCCGCCATTTCACGAATATCGTTATTAGGACTGATAAAAGCCGCGATTGTTATAACACCCGTATCAAGAAAGAGTTTGGAAACTTCGGCTATACGCCGGATATTCTCCACACGGTCGGCCTCCGTAAAACCGAGGTTATTGTTGATGCCACTGCGGATGTTGTCACCATCCAGGATACGGCAAAGCAATCCTCTTTTATGAAGTTCGCGCTCCAAGGCAATGGCTATCGTACTTTTGCCGGAGCCGCTCAAGCCGGTAAACCAAACCATCACGCTGTGCTGCTTCAACAAGTCTTCTTTGTCTTTCCGCATCAGCATTCTGTCAAATATCGGATATATGTGGTTGTTTTCTTCCATATGTTATTATTTCTTCTTTTTTTAAAATGGCCAAATTAAAGGAATCAAGAAAATGGATATCAGGAAAGTAATGATATTCAAAGGTAACCCGATGCGTACAAAATCCGTGAACTTATAGTTACCGATACCTTGTACAATCAAATTAGTCTGATACCCTATAGGAGTGGAGAAGCTGGCAGAAGCCGCCATACAAATTACAACGAAGAAAGGCATCGGACTGACTCCCATCTGTGAAGAGATGGAAAGTGCCAACGGGAAAGCGAGTGCCGCGGCCGCATTGTTCGTAATCAGTTCTGTAAACAAGTTCGTTATGATAAACACAGCAGCCAGCAACACGTGGGGGCCATAATGATGGCTCATGCCTATAATGAAACGCGCCACAGCATCTGCCACTCCGGAATTCACCATCGCCTTGCTGATAGCAAAAGCACAAGCAATCGTTATCAGAATATCCCAAGATATATATTTGGTATACTTGCGGGCCGGAAATATCTTTGTCCAGGCCATAATGATAGTAGTAATGGAAACGAAGAAAAACATATCCAACTTGATTTCCGGAAAAGCTTCCTTGACAACCGGAAGTTCACCAACCGTTGCACCCACTATCATCAATATCAGCAAAGCCAAGGCAAACCAGCGCTTTCCCTTTCCGGGCACCGGTTCCGTATCCTTGCCATTGGCCAGCAACACGAACACCGAAGATTCCCCCCAGGTCTTTACAAAAGAGTCATCAGCCATCACCACCAGCGTATCCCCTTCGCGGAGATATTCATTTTCCAGATTTCCGACAATGCTCTGACCGCTACGCTTAATCTCCTTCACTTCGGCCCCATAATGCCGCTTGAAGTTAAAATCACCAAGTTTCTTGTTGATACCGGGAAAACGGGCACCGAGTACAGCTTCCACCCGATGTAAATCTCCATGCTCCTCCGGTTCCTCATCCAGCTTTACCGCATCCGTACGAACATCCGGCAAAAGCCTTGAGGAAAAAGCGAACAGATAAAGGATGCCTGCAATCGCGACGAAAATGCCCACTTTACCCAACTCGAACATAGTAAAGCCTTCATATCCGGCTTCCAATATCATACCATGCACCACCAGATTGGTCGACGTCCCTATCAGGGTGCAGATTCCGCCAAGTATCGTCACATAAGAAAGGGGTATAAGGAACTTGGTAGCAGGCAATTTTACAGATTCGGCCCAACGCTTGATAATGGGAGCAAAGATAACAACCACCGGAGTATTGTTTAGAAAAGCTGAAATAAAAGCAATGGTGGGCAACATACGGAACTGCGCTTTAAAGACCGTAGTCTTACCTTGGGGAAGCAGCTTCTTGATTACTTGCCCCAAAGCACCCGATTGCCTGATGCCTTCACTGACCAAAAACAGCATGGCAACAGTCATCATCCCCTTATTACTGAACCCTTCCAGCATCTCCTTAGGAGTGAGGATACCTGCACACAAGAACAATACTACGACAGAAAAGAGCACCATGCCCGGACGCATTTTATCCAGAACCAAGGCAATCACCATGCCCAACAATGCCAGCAGCACAAACAATATCTCAAATGTCATAAAGTCGTTATTTTATTTCAGTATGCTTGGGTTCTACGATAAACCACGGATTCAGCAAATCCTCCTTATTATATTGCAAAGGTTCTTCCTTCCCCGCCTGATAAATTTCCATTCCGGCAGCACGTGCAATAGCATGCCCAGCCGCCGTATCCCATTCCATCGTAGGGGCAAAACGAGGATATACATCAGCCTTGCCTTCAGCTACCAGACAAATCTTGATGGAACTTCCACTTGATATAAGCTCAACTTCCGCATGGCTGCATTTCATTTTCTCGATATAATCTTCTGTCTCGGGCGTCAGATGCGAACGGGAAGCCACAATTACAAACCGTTCGTGCACGCTTGTTTCCGGCAGCCGAACAGCTTTCGCAAGCAGTTCATCCCACGACATTCCATCACGTGCAGTAATACCGGATAGCTTATAAGCACCCGAATCATGCACTCCAAAATAGAGCTCCTTTTTTACCGGCACATAAATGACTCCCATTACCGGTACTGAGTGATGCACCAAAGCTATATTCACTGTGAACTCACCGTTCCTCTTGATGAACTCCTTCGTACCGTCCAAAGGGTCTACAATCCATAAAGTTTCCCAACTCCGTCGTTCCGAAAAAGGCAAATGTTTGCCTTCCTCGCTTAGCAGAGGGAAAGGTGTATCAGCCAAAAAACGGCAGATAGTTTCATGAGCCTTACGGTCGGCAATAGTAAGAGGAGAATTATCCGCTTTTTTTTCTACCTGAAAATCCGATGCCGGATCATCGTAAATGGAAAGAATTTTCTCGCCAGCCTGCAAAGCGGCATCAATCGCATTCAGTATATATCGTCGTTCCATACTATATTCTTCTCAAAGATAAGGCACAAAATTAAAAACTTTTTCAGGTCTAAAAGTTTCCACCTCTTGTTTTATAACTTCTTTTAAACGAAAGAGAGAATATTATAAGCACTTTTCACAATCAGAAAAATCAATCCGGAGCAGAGAAATAGAGTGAAATATTCACGAAGGAAGAGGAACTAAAGAGACTGTGACAACATGAGTTTATCTGGGTCTTTTCTCAATTAGTCCGTTAGTTCACAGTACTGAACACTTTGTTTCAACCTTTAAAAACAAGTTGTTTCAGTATATAAAAACATTTTGTTTTTATGCGATAGAACGAGATGTTCTGTTAAGAGAAACAAAGTGTTCTCGTTAATGAAACAAACTGTTCTGTTAAAGGAAACACTTTGTTTTGCCAAACCAAACACGCGACAGCGCCAGCCTTCACATTCTTTCGGCATATCATGAAAAAGGCAGTAACTTCGCAGTTACTGCCTCATCTTGAAAGGAAACATACATTCCTTTCTGTTATGAATTACCAAAAAGAATTCTATTAATTGACGCTATACAGCAACCATGCCTTCTGGAAGTCATCATTCGAAGGATGTTTAGCTTTGAAAGAGTCGCGCAGATTCTCGGCGGATGCTCTGTCATCGAATGTACCGATAACTACACGATACAGGTTTCTTTCTGCATTGTAAACCACCATTGCAGTATAGCCTTCATTCACCAATGCCTGCTTCACACCTTCCGCATTAGCTTTCACGCTATAAGCTCCGCAAACTACACTAAAGGTTTTCAAGCTGGTACCACCTGATACCACAGTCACCTTTTCCTGACGCATGCCGGCAGGTGCACTTTCCACCACCTTTACTTCTACTGGAGCGGTAACCACTGGAGCCACCTCTTCAGCAGGGGCAGTTGTTTGCGGCTCAGCCAATTCCTGCTGTTTTGCCTTTTCATATGCTTTCTTATAAGCACTTTCACTTGATTTACAAGAAGAGAATGCCAGAGCTATGCATACTCCCATTCCCAATACGGCTAATTTTTTCATCTTTTCTATTGTTTTTATTAGTAAAATCGTCTATTCTTATTCTTTATCTCAAAATTTTCGAAAAATAGATTTCGTGCCCTCATATTCCAAACGCAATGAAGAGTAGGACAAATCTTCTACTTTAAAGGTACATTTTCCTTCCGGCCACCCGAAATAAGTATCATAATTTTTATCGTTAACGCTTTCAGGCAACAAAATAATGGAAATTTCAGCACCTTTCAAAGAATAATTTCCAAAAAACGTAGTCAACCCTCCATCTTTCAACAAACATATGGCAGAAAAACTTCCTTTTTGAAAATTATAGAATACACTGTCCACCTTCTCTGATGTACCGTCGGCATATTGATACTGACGCAACTGCCACTTACCGGCCAAGTCACCCCCACCATTCATGCAAGCGGTCAAAGTACAAGCCACCAATACAATCCAAAGATATTTTAAATGCAATTTCATCATTTTTCCATGCCACTATCTAAATATGGAACAAAAGTACACCATAACATGCGATTATACCTCAGCATCCTTAGTTAAATATAATTAAACCCCTCCATAAAAAGAGATTTCCCGGAAGACTTGACGTATATTTGCCAAATATAAACAGAGCATGAGGCTCACTTAATTGATTACATGACATTTGAAAATTTGAATTTGATAGAACCTATATTGAAGGCTCTTCAAGAAGAGGGGTATTCCACCCCTACCCCAATCCAGGAAAAATCGATCCCTATATTACTTCAAGGAAAAGACTTATTAGGATGTGCTCAAACCGGAACAGGCAAAACCGCCGCATTTTCCATCCCTATCTTGCAAAAGTTGTATAAAACGGATAACCGCAAAAGTATCAAAGCACTCATTCTGACGCCGACCCGCGAGTTGGCCATACAGATAGGAGAATGCTTCAGTGCATATGGTAAGTATACCGGATTGAGACATGCCGTCATCTTCGGCGGTGTAGGACAAAAGCCACAGACAGATGAACTGAAACGTGGAGTACAAATACTGGTTGCAACTCCCGGACGACTGCAAGACCTGGTCAACCAAGGTTTCATTAACCTAAAAGCGCTCGAGTTCTTCGTATTGGACGAAGCGGACCGGATGCTGGACATGGGATTCATACATGATATCCGGCGCATATTAAAGTTATTGCCCGCAAAACGACAGACCCTCTTCTTTTCGGCCACAATGCCTCCGGAAATAGAGACCTTGGCAAACTCCATGCTGACGCACCCCGAGAAAGTGGAAGTCACCCCTGCATCGTCTACGGTTGACACAATCTCCCAATCAGTCTATTTTGTTGAGAAAAAAGAGAAAAAAGACTTACTGATTCATCTGCTGAAGAATCCGGCTATCGAGTCCGTACTCATCTTCACCAGAACCAAATATGGAGCGGACAAACTTGCACGCATTCTGAACAAGTCCGGAATAAGAGCCGAAGCCATACATGGGAACAAGTCGCAGAATGCCCGACAGCGAGCATTGACCGGTTTTAAGAGCCATGAACTGCGCGTACTGATAGCAACCGACATTGCAGCACGAGGTATCGACGTGGACCAACTATCACACGTCATCAACTACGAGTTGCCCAACATTCCGGAAACATACGTACACCGTATCGGACGAACCGGACGCGCCGGCCACGACGGTATTGCCCTCTCTTTTTGCGAATCGGAAGAACTGCCTTACCTGAAAGATATCCAAAAATTGATAGGGAAAAACATCCCGGTAATAAAAGAACACCCTTTTGTCACCGCCGATGGCTTAAAAGCCCAGGAAATCAAGACCGAAGAAATTAAGGCCAAAACCAAGGAAAACAAAATCTATCGTGGGAGCCGTACGAATGGAGACTTTTGGAGAAGAAAAAAGCGAACCTCGCAAAACAACACCCCAAAAGGAGTTGGAAGATAAGGACAATCATAAAAAAACTGATATTCCGAACAAAGTTTCAAAAAGATTTGTTAGTTTTGTCGTACGAACCTCAAAAAGAAAGGAATATCATTATGAAAGGATTAAATGTTTTAGCAGCTTTCCTGGGTGGTGCCGCAGTAGGTGCAGCCCTCGGTATCTTATTTGCTCCTGAAAAAGGAGAAGACACCCGTAACAAAATCGCAGAAATTCTCCGTAAGAAAGGGATTCGTCTGAACCGAAGCGAAATGGAAGACTTGGTAGATGAAATTGCTGCGGAAATTAAAGGTGAGGTAACGGAATAAGGTAAAAAACAGAACCACTATGTTTGCAGACGACAAAAGTATAGAAAATATGCAGCAGCTATTCATGGAAGTCAAAAAATACCTGGAGCTGCAAAAGGAATATACCAAACTGGAAGTCACCGAAAAACTGTCCAAACTGCTTTCTACACTTTTATTGGTGCTATTGGTCGTTATACTCGGCGTAGTGGTTCTGTTTCATCTGTCGTTTACGCTGGTCTACATCTTAGCTCCACTGGTGGGTGGGCTTATGATGAGCTTTGCACTCATTGCGTGCTTTCATATATTGCTCATCGTTCTGCTTGTCCTATTCCGCAAAAAGCTCATTATTGATCCGACAGTAAAACTTATCGCAGAATTATTCTTAGACAATTAATTCGAAATATTCATGGATAATACGACCAATACGACTCCCGTCACTTTAGAAAGCATCGCCCAGAAAAAAGCCATGCTGCTACAAGAAATACGACTCCAGAAAGAAATCATGACTGGGCTTACACAAGAAATTTTTGCTCCGCTGGAACCAGCTACCAACAAGGCAAATGCCATGATGAGAGCATTCAACACGGGTATGGCTGTTTTTGACGGTATAGTATTGGGGGTAAAGGTAATGAAGAAATTCAGAAAAATATTTGGAAGAAAGAGATAGAATATCGGATAAAAAAAGAGGGGATGGCCATAACAGTCATCCCCTCTTTTTTTATCCGATATAGTCTGAGCACTTTTATACGTACGTCTCAAGCAACTTCACTGCTCCTTCAGGCACAATCGTCACTTCTTGGGTTGCAGCTGGCAGCAGGATTGTTTCGCCCGCTTGTACGGAAACTTCATTCTTCTCATTATCAATAATACGGCAAGAACCCTCCACACAAATAAAGATAACAAAAGAATCCAGTTCAGAATAGTCACAAGTGATTTCTTCCGTCATGTCATAGATGGAAGTCGTGAAATACGGGCTTGCCACCATTTCTACCGGTTCATTCTGCACCTGCTCGTACTCCGTACGAAAATCGTCCTGCACATCTGCAAAATTAATGGCATCAATGGCCTGGCTTGTATGCAGTTCTCTTGATTTACCATCCTTATCCTTACGATTGTAATCAAAAATACGGTAAGTGATATCCGACGTTTGCTGTATTTCTGCTACAAAAGCTCCCGCACCGATTCCATGTACCCGACCTGCAGGCACATAAAACACATCGCCCGGTTTAATGGCGCAAGTCTGCAGAACATCCGCAAACGTACCATTATACACTCGTTCCTTATATTCTTTCGGAGTAATCTGCTCTGCAAAACCGGAAATCAGCTTGGCACCCTGGTCAGCAGCAATAACATACCACATTTCATTTTTACCAAAACTGTTATGACGTTTCTTAGCCAACTCGTCACCCGGGTGTACCTGAATCGACAAGTCCAACTTGGCATCAATAAACTTTATCAATAAAGGAAACTTATTTCCGAAACGTGCATAGTTGGCTTCTCCTACCAGGTCTTCCTTATATTTTCTGACCATATCCGGCAGCGTCAATCCTTTGTCTGCACCATTGGCCACTATAGACTCACTGCCTTCTACTGCCGACACTTCCCAACTCTCGCCTACATTGGCAAGGGTATCATTCAAATGTTTGAATGGAATAATCTTGTCGCCTCCCCAAAGCGTCTGCTTCAGAATAGGCTCAAATTTTAGAGGATACATTCGTTGTTTTTATTAGAACTTTCTGTTAATGATGTGATTTTTTTAGATTCCGGGGGCAAACATACAAAAAATATCAATTTGTATTCCATTTGTTAAACGCTAAACTTTCCTAAAATGTTCTCCACATTTCCTTCCAATTACTTGGGGGAACAAAAGAATTTCTTTTTATTTGCAAGAAATTTAATTAATACCATGGATATGATAAACACTACTCCAACAGAAAGTAATTTGTCCGGTTTGAACCAAAAAGACTTTCAAAAGGATATAAATAACAAAAAGACAGATTTATTTATCCTGAAGAATGCCCAGGGAATGGAAGTTGCAGTTACTAATTACGGCTGTGCAATACTTTCCATCATGGTACCCGACAAAAATGGCAAATATGCCAATGTTGTATTAGGACACGACAGTATTGAACATGTAATCAACAGCCCGGAACCTTTTCTAAACACTACCATCGGACGCTACGGTAACCGGATAGCTAAAGGAAAGTTTACTTTATACGGCGAAGAGCACCAATTGGCAATCAACAATGGTCCCAACTCACTGCATGGCGGTCCGACTGGTTTTCATACCCGTGTATGGGATGCTGTCCAGCCAGAGCAATCAACAGTCATCTTCAACTACACATCCGCTGACGGCGAAGAGGGCTTCCCCGGAAATCTCAAAGTAGAAATGACTTATCGCCTGGAGGATGAGACCAATGCTCTGGTCATCGAATACCGGGCTACTACCGATAAAGCCACCATCGTCAATTTGACCAATCACGGTTTCTTCAATCTTGCCGGTATAGCCAATCCCTCTCCTACAGTCTTAAACAATATCGTTACCATCAATGCAGATTTTTATGTACCCATCGATGAAGTATCCATTCCTACCGGAGAGATATTGAAGGTAGAAGGTACTCCTATGGATTTCCGTACTCCCCATACTCTTGGCGAACGAATTGATGAGAAACATACACAAATTGTGAATGGCGCAGGATATGACCATTGCTATGTACTGAACAAGACTGAAAGTGGAGAGCTGAGCCTTGCAGCCACCTGCATAGAGCCCAACAGCGGGCGAACTATGGAAGTATATACCACTGAAAATGGCGTCCAGCTCTACACTGGAAACTGGCTCGGGGGCTTTGAAGGTGCCCATGGAGCCACTTTCCCTGCAAGAAGTGCAGTCTGCTTTGAGGCCCAGTGTTTTCCCGATACGCCCAACAAGTCCCATTTTCCGTCGGCAGTATTGCTACCGGGTGATGAGTACCAGCAAGTGACAATCTACAAGTTTGGTGTACAAGAATGAAAAAACTAATCCAATTTATAAACTTATTAATTTTACAAAACCATGACACAACAAAAACAGAATGGTAAACTCATCGCAATTATCACGATGATCTTCCTTTTTGGTATGATTTCATTTGTTACCAACCTTGCTGCCCCTATGGGAATCGTACTGAAAAATCAGTTTTCAGTATCCAACGCTTTAGGGATGTTGGGTAACTTTGGTAACTTTATTGCATATGCAGTGATGGGAATACCAAGCGGCATCTTACTACAACGGGTAGGGTATAAAAAAACGGCATTGATAGCAGTAGCTGTAGGCTTTATCGGTGTAGGTATCCAATATTTATCAGGTCATTCAAGCCCTGATATGGCTTTTGCCGTATATTTGATTGGCGCTTTCATCGCCGGTTTCTCCATGTGTTTGCTTAATACGGTAGTCAACCCGATGCTGAACAAGCTCGGCGGCGAAGGTAACAAAGGAAACCAGCTTATCCAAGTGGGTGGTTCTTTCAACTCCGTAATGGCCACCATTACTCCGATGTTCGTAGGTATCCTGATTGCCGGTTCCATTGAAAAAGCTACTATCTCTCAGATATTCCCTGTAATGTACACAGCAATGGCTGTATTTGCCATCGCGTTCTTCGTTCTTTTGATTGTGCCCATACCGGAACCCAATGCTGCAACTTCAACAGAACCTATCGGTAAGTTGATGTCAGGCGCTTTAAAATTCCGCCACTTCATTTTGGGAGCTATAGCAATCTTTGTATATGTAGGTGTCGAAGTTGGTGTACCGGGTACTCTGAACTTGTTTTTGACCGATCCGATTGAAAAGGGAGGAGCAGGCATTTCTTCCACCATTTCCGGTTTTGTTGTAGGTACATATTGGTTCCTCATGCTGATTGGACGTCTGGCCGGCGCTTCATTGGGTGCAAAAATCTCCAGTAAGGCAATGCTTACCTTTACTTCCGCATTAGGCTTACTTTTGGTATTCCTTGCCATCTTCTCATCTACCGGTTCGCTTGTCAATCTGCCGGTACTCCAACAAAGTGCTACGGGAGGTCTCTCTTTCGGATTTGCAGAAGTACCTATCAACGCAATGTATCTGGTACTGGTAGGTCTGTGTACTTCCATCATGTGGGGTGGTATCTTTAATCTGGCCGTAGAAGGATTGGGTAAATATCTGGCAGCGGCTTCCGGTCTGTTCATGGTATTGGTATGCGGCGGTGGCATCTTGCCCGTTATCCAAGGTTTGGTGGCCGACATTGCAGGTTTCATGCCGAGTTACTGGGTTATCATCGCAGCCCTTGGCTATCTGTTGTTCTACGGTTTGGTAGGCTGCAAAAATGTCAATAAGGACATCAAGGTCGATTAACAAGAAAATATAGGTAATTTATTTATTCACCTTATAAAATATAAATATCATGGATATAGAATACGTAAGAAGCCGTTTCATCAAGCACTTTGACGGAACAACGGGAGCTGTTTATGCTTCTCCGGGTCGCATCAACCTTATCGGTGAGCATACAGACTATAACGGTGGTTTTGTATTCCCCGGAGCAATCGATAAGGGAATGATTGCAGAAATAAAGCCCAACGGCACAAACACAGTAAAAGCTTATTCCATCGACCTGAAAGATTATGTGGAATTTGGCTTGAATGAAGAAGATGCACCCCGCGCAAGCTGGGCAAGATATATCTTTGGCGTGTGCCGGGAAATGATGAAACGCGGTGTAGATGTAAAAGGTTTCAATACAGCTTTTGCAGGCGATGTGCCTCTGGGTGCAGGAATGTCCTCTTCAGCAGCTTTGGAAAGTACCTATGCCTATGCTTTGAACGACTTGTTCGGTGACAACAAAATAGACAAATTTGAATTGGCAAAAGTGGGACAATCTACAGAACACAACTATTGTGGCGTAAACTGTGGTATCATGGACCAATTTGCTTCTGTATTCGGAAAGAAAGGAAGCCTCATCCGCCTGGATTGCCGTTCACTAGAATATCAGTATTTCCCATTCGACCCGCAAGGCTATCGTCTGGTTCTTGTAGATTCTGTAGTGAAACACGAACTTGCATCTTCAGCATACAACAAACGTCGTCAAAGCTGCGAAGCTGCTGTTGCCGCTGTTCAGAAGAAGCATCCACACGTAGAATTCCTGCGTGACGTTACCATGGGCATGCTGGAAGAAGCCAAAGCCGACATCAGCGCAGAAGACTATATGCGTGCAGAATATGTCATCGAAGAGATTCAACGCGTACTCGACGTTTGCGACGCCCTGGAAAAAGGCGATTATGAAACTGTAGGCCAAAAGATGTATGAAACACATCATGGCATGAGTAAGTTGTATGAAGTAAGCTGCGAAGAACTCGATTTTCTGAATGACCTTGCATTCGATTGTGGAGTTACCGGTTCACGTGTCATGGGCGGTGGATTCGGTGGATGTACAATCAATCTGGTAAAGGATGAATTGTACAGTACATTCATCGAAAAAGCAAAAGATGAATTCAAGAAGAAGTTCGGCAGAAGCCCAAAAGTATATGATGTAGTCATCAGCGACGGTGCCCGCAGATTAGAATAATAGACATCAGCATTCAAATAAAAGGCGTTTCCCAGTAATGGGAAGCGCCTTTTTCTTCTCCCCTATTCCACCGTTTTCCACTCTAAAAACAAAATCATCCGAGAAGTTTATTCCGAACACATCTATCTGTACAGCCAGTTGGCACAGATATGTTTCTTGACACTTATGTTGCATAACATATAAAAGTGTACAGCCTACACTAAAGAAAAGTGTTACTTTTACACCCAAAGAAAGATAATCATCTCATTTACATTAAATACAAAACCATGAAAAGACATGTTCTACTTGCAGGAATTGCCGCAATGATGCTAACTGCGTGCAATCAAAAGACAGAAACAACGCTTACGCTGTCCGGTCTTGATCCAGTAAAATTCCAAACAACAGTCAATGACGCCCAGACACAGCTTTATACGCTGAAGAATAAAGCGGGCATGGAAGTATGCATCACAAACTTTGGAGGACGTATTGTATCCATTATGGTACCCGACAAAAATGGAGTTATGCAGGATGTAGTATTGGGCTTTGACAGCATTGCCGATTACATCAACATTCCAAGTGACTTTGGTGCTTCTATCGGACGCTACGCCAACCGGATTAACCAAGGGAAAATCGTTCTTGACGGAGATACTATACAGTTACCACAGAACAATTTCGGACATTGCCTGCACGGTGGCCCCAAAGGATGGCAATACCAAGTATACAGTGCCAATCCCATTGACAGCACAACTCTGGAGCTCACCCGCATTTCACCGGATGGAGACGAGAATTTCCCAGGTAATGTTACGGCAAAAGTACTTTTCAAGTTAACGGATGACAATGCCATTGATATAAAATACAGTGCAACAACAGACCAAAAGACGGTTATCAATATGACTAACCATTCTTATTTCAATTTATCAGGTGACCCTTCAAAGGCAGCAACAGACCACATCTTATACATCAATGCAGACAACTATACTCCGGTAGACAGTACTTTCATGACAACGGGTGACATCATCTCCGTCAAAGAAACACCAATGGACTTTACCACTCCCAAGAGTGTGGCACAAGACATCAACCGGACGGACTTTGAACAAATAAAGAACGGAAACGGATATGACCACAATTGGGTACTGAATACTAAAGGTGACCTATCCCAAGTGGCAGCCAAACTGACATCGCCTATAAGCGGCATCACCCTGGAAGTTTATACCAATGAGCCAGGCATACAAGTATATACCGGGAATTTCCTGGACGGCACCGTAAAAGGTAAAAAAGGCATTACTTACAACCAGCGCGCTTCCGTATGCCTCGAGACACAACATTATCCGGATAGCCCCAACAAAGCCCAATGGCCTTCTGTCGTACTGGAACCCGGACAAATTTACAACAGTGAATGTGTTTTCAAATTTTCCGTAGAAAAATAACAATAACCTTATAAATCATTTATTATCGTGGAAACATTAGATTGGTTAGTCATTGGAATCTTTTTCCTGGCTTTAATTGGAATTATTGTCTGGGTTGTCAAACAGAAACAGAATGACTCAGCAGACTATTTTTTAGGTGGTCGTGATGCCACATGGCTCGCTATCGGTGCATCTATCTTTGCATCCAACATCGGTTCGGAACACTTAATCGGATTAGCCGGTGCCGGTGCTTCCAGCGGTATGGCGATGGCACATTGGGAAATACAAGGCTGGATGATCCTTATCTTAGGTTGGGTATTCGTACCGTTCTATTCGCGAAGTATGGTATTCACAATGCCTGAATTCCTAGAACGCCGCTATAATCCACAATCACGTACAATATTGTCTGTAATATCTTTAATCAGCTATGTACTGACAAAAGTTGCCGTGACGGTTTATGCAGGAGGATTGGTATTCCAACAAGTATTCGGTATAAAAGAACTTTGGGGAATCGACTTCTTTTGGATTGCCGCCATCGGTCTGGTTATACTGACTGCGCTCTACACAATCTTCGGAGGAATGAAGTCGGTACTTTATACCTCCATCCTGCAGACCCCCATCTTGCTGTTAGGTTCACTGATAATCCTTGTACTCGGCTTCAAAGAATTGGGAGGCTGGGATGAGATGATGAGAATCTGCGGTGCAGTCACAGTGAACGATTATGGCAACACAATGACAGAACTTATACGCAGTAATAACGACCCTAACTTCCCTTGGTTGGGTGCACTGATTGGTTCAGCCATTATCGGATTCTGGTATTGGTGTACAGACCAGTTCATCGTGCAACGCGTACTTTCCGGAAAGAATGAAAAGGAAGCACGGCGCGGTACCATCTTCGGAGCTTACCTGAAATTATTGCCCGTATTCTTATTCCTTATCCCAGGCATGATTGCTTTCGCATTACACCAAAAATATCTCGGAACCGGGGGAGAAGGTTTTCTACCTATGCTGGCAAACGGAAATGCCAATGCAGATGCTGCTTTCCCAACTCTAGTAGCAAAATTGCTTCCTGCAGGAGTCAAAGGTTTGGTTGTTTGCGGTATTCTTGCAGCATTGATGAGTTCTCTCGCATCTTTGTTCAACTCATCTGCTATGCTTTTCACCATTGACTTCTACAAACGTTTCAAGCCGAACACTTCTGAGAAAAAGTTGGTAGGAATTGGACAGATGGCAACTGTTGCGATTGTGATATTGGGTATACTCTGGATTCCCATTATGCGCAGTGTAGGCGATGTACTTTACACCTACTTACAAGATGTACAATCTGTATTAGCACCAGGCATTGCCGCAGCCTTCCTCTTGGGGATCTGCTGGAAACGCACCTCTGCACAAGGCGGTATGTGGGGACTGATTGCCGGAATGATTATCGGTTTAACCCGTCTGGGGGCAAAAGTATATTACAGCAATGTAGGAGATGTGTCAAGCAGTACCTTCAAGTATCTGTTCTATGATATGAACTGGCTGTTTTTCTGCGGATGGATGTTCTTGTTCTGCATCGTAGTGGTTATCGCAGTCAGCATGTTTACAGCTGCCCCAAGCGCTGAAAAGATTCAAGGGCTGGTATTCGGAACTTCAACTCCTGAACAAAAAGCAGCTACACGTGCGAGTTGGAATAAATGGGATATCATTCATACCCTTATCATCCTGGGTATTACTGCTGCTTTTTATTGGTATTTCTGGTAAATCGGTATGTTGCTATGATATATATCCATGCAGCATACCCCTTAAACAAAAATTAAGATATGAGTAATTACTATAGTTCAAATCCGAAACTTTATGTAGGTATCGACTGCATTATTTTCGGTTTCAATGAAGGAGAATTGAACCTGCTGTTGCTGAAGCGTAACTTCGAACCGGCAATGGGCGAATGGTCGCTGATGGGTGGATTCGTGCAGGAAGACGAAAGCGTGGATGATGCAGCCAAACGAGTCCTGAATGAACTAACCGGACTGGAAGATGTATATATGGAACAAGTCCAAGCTTTCGGAGCCATAGATCGTGACCCAGGAGAACGCGTAGTCTCCATTGTTTACTATGCGCTCATCAACATCAACGAATACGACAAAGAATCCGTACAGCAACACAATGCTTTCTGGGTAAATATCAATGAACTGCCAGCGCTAATCTTTGATCATCCGCAAATGGTGGAGAAAGCTCGGAAGTTGATGCAACAAAAAGCGTCCACCGAACCAATCGGCTTTAATCTACTACCTAAACTGTTCACGCTGTCACAACTGCAAAGCTTATACGAAGCTATATACGGCGAGAGCATTGACAAACGGAACTTCCGAAAACGCATAGCAGAAATGGACTATATAGAAAAAACTGACAAAATAGACAAAACGGGGTCCAAACGTGGAGCTGCTTTATATCAGTTTAATGAGAAGGCATACCGCAAAGCTCCGAAATTTAAGCTCTGAGAACCTAATATTCAACAACTTGTAATTAGTAATTTAAATAATATGCTGGAAGCACTGAAAGACAAAGTATTCCATGCTAACCTTGAACTGGTGAAGCACGGATTGGTTATCTTCACATGGGGCAATGTATCGGGCATTGACCGCGAATCTGGTCTGGTAGTCATCAAGCCCAGTGGGGTGAGTTACGATGAAATGAAAGCAGAGGATATGGTGGTAGTGAATCTTGACGGCAAGGTCGTGGAAGGACGGTTAAAGCCCTCTTCAGACACACCGACCCACCTGGTTCTCTATAAAGCATTCCCCGAAATCGGCGGTGTGGTGCACACGCACTCTACTTACGCCACAGCCTGGGCACAAGCCGGATGTGACATACCGAATATCGGGACAACACATGCCGATTACTTCCACGACGCCATACCCTGCACAGCAGACATGACGAAGGAGGAAGTGGAAGGAGCGTATGAACTGGAAACGGGAAATGTCATCGTAAAACGCTTTGAGGGGCTGAACCCGGTACATACTCCCGGAGTATTGGTAAAGAACCACGGTCCTTTCTCGTGGGGAAAAGACGCACACGAAGCGGTACATAATGCCGTAGTGATGGAGCAGGTGGCAAAAATGGCAAGTATAGCCTATGCCGTGAACCCCAATCTGACCATGAATCCGCTGCTGATAGAAAAACATTTCAGCCGCAAGCACGGTCCTAACGCTTATTATGGACAGAAATAACTATCATTCTTTAAATATAAACTATAAAAATAAATTGTATGAACACATTTGAACAATATGAAGTATGGTTCGTAACCGGAGCACAGCTCTTGTACGGAGGTGACGCAGTTATCGCAGTAGACGCACATAGTAATGAAATGGTGAAAGGTCTGAATGATTCCGGGAAACTGCCCGTAAAGGTAGTATATAAAGGTACGGTCAATTCATCCAAAGAAGTAACCGCTACCTTCAAAGCCGCCAACAACGACGATAAGTGTATCGGAGTCATCACCTGGATGCACACCTTCTCTCCTGCCAAAATGTGGATTCACGGTTTGCAGGAACTGAAGAAGCCATTACTACACTTCCATACACAGTTCAACAAGGAAATTCCCTGGGAGACGATGGACATGGATTTTATGAACCTAAACCAATCGGCTCACGGCGACCGCGAATTTGGACACATCGTGACACGTATGCGAAAGAACCGCAAAGTGGTAGTAGGCCACTGGCAGGACGAAAAAGCCCAAAACCAGATTGCCGCATGGATGCGCGTAGCTGCCGCATGGGCTGATGCGCAGGATATGCTCATCATCCGCTTCGGCGACCAGATGAACAACGTGGCTGTGACAGACGGTGACAAGGTCAGTGCCGAACAAGTATTGGGCTATCATGTGGACTACTATCCCATCAATGATGTGATGACACACTACAATGCTGTCAGCGACGAGGACGTGAAGGCACTCGTAGCAGAATACTTCAAGCTCTACGACCACGCTCCCGAACTGGAAGACGCACGTACGGAAGCCTACACCAAAGTATGGAACTCCGCCAAGGCCGAAATCACCATTCGCCGCGTGCTGAAAGACACGGGTGCCAAAGGCTTCACCACCAACTTCAACGATTTGGGCGACTTTGACCAAATCCCCGGACTGGCCTCACAGCGACTGATGGCGGAAGGTTACGGCTTCGGTGCCGAAGGCGACTGGAAAACTGCGGCACTATACCGTACCACTTGGGTGATGAGTCAAGGCATGCCGAAGGGGTGCTCCTTCCTCGAAGACTATACGCTGAACTTCGACGGAGAAAAGAGCGCCATCCTGCAGGCACACATGTTGGAAGTCTGTCCACTGATTGCCGAACAGAAGCCGAAACTGGAAGTGCACCGTCTGAGCATCGGTATCGACAGCGAAACAGCCCGCCTGGTATTTACCAGCAAGCAAGGTGAAGGTGTAGCCGCTACCATCGTAGACCTGGGCAATCGCTTCCGCCTCATTGTGAACAAAGTAGAATGCATCAAGAGCAAGCCTCTGCCCAAGTTGCCCGTTGCCAGCGCACTGTGGATTCCAATGCCCAACCTCGAGGTGGGCGCTGCAGCCTGGATTCTGGCCGGAGGTACACATCATACCAGCTTCTCCTACGACCTGACGGTGGAATATTGGGAAGACTTTGCCGAAATGGCCGGCATCGAAATGGTAGTCATCGATGAAAATACCACCATCAGCGAGTTCAAAAAAGAACTGCGCATGAATGAAGTCTACTATATGCTGAACAAGGCACTTTGCTGATAATCATTACGGATTACCGATTGCGGACTACTAATTACACGTACCACAAACGTAACTAGTAGTTTGCAATTAGTAATCCGTTGTTTATAATCGTACTATAAATCCGTAAATTATCATTAATACCATGAAATTAGATGCAAAATCAACCATTGAGGCAGGTAAGGCCATCCTTGGTATAGAACTCGGTTCCACACGAATCAAGGCGGTTTTGATTGACCAGGAAAACAAACCCATCGCCCAGGGAAGCCATACTTGGGAGAATCAGTTAGTCGACGGACTGTGGACATATAGCGTCGAGGCTGTCTGGTATGGGTTGCAGGATTGCTACGCAGACCTTCGTACCAATGTAAAGAGCCTCTACGATACAGAGATAGAGACCTTGGCAGCTATCGGTGTCAGTGCCATGATGCACGGCTATATGGCATTCAATGAAAAAGAAGAAATCCTTGTACCCTTCCGTACCTGGAGAAATACTAATACCGGCCAGGCTGCCGCAGCCCTATCCGAACTATTTGTCTACAACATCCCTCTGCGTTGGAGCATCTCCCACCTCTACCAAGCCATCCTGGATAATGAAGAACACGTTCCATCCATCAATTACCTGACCACCCTTGCAGGTTTTGTCCACTGGCAAATAACCGGTCAAAAGGTACTGGGCATAGGAGATGCCTCCGGCATGCTCCCTATCGATCCCATCACCAAAAACTATTCTTCTGAAATGGTGGATAAGTTCGACAAACTTATTGCTCCGAAAGGATACGACTGGAAGCTTCGAGATATTCTGCCGAAGGTATTGTCGGCCGGTGAAAACGCAGGCTTCCTTACTCCCGAAGGAGCCAGTCGCCTCGACGTATCGGGACATCTGAAAGCAGGAATTCCCGTCTGTCCGCCCGAAGGTGACGCTGGAACCGGCATGGTTGCCACCAACGCCGTAAAGCAGCGCACTGGAAACGTATCGGCAGGCACCTCCTCTTTCTCAATGATTGTATTGGAGAAAGAATTGTCCAAGCCCTACGAAATGATTGACATGGTAACCACCCCCGACGGAAGCCTCGTAGCTATGGTGCATTGCAACAACTGCACTTCCGACCTCAATGCCTGGATCAATATTTTCAAAGAATACCAGGAACTGATGGGTATCCCCGTAGATATGGACGAAATCTACGGAAAGCTCTATAACCACGCCCTGACAGGCAATGCAGACTGCGGAGGCCTCATCTCATACAACTACATATCAGGCGAACCTATAACGGGACTGGCAGACGGACGTCCACTGTTTGTACGTTCGGCAAACGACAAGTTCAACCTTGCCAACTTCATGCGCACCCATCTGTATGCTTCAGTGGGAGTTCTCAAAATCGGCAACGACATCCTTTTCAATGAAGAGAAAATCAGAGTAGACAGAATCACCGGTCACGGAGGACTCTTCAAAACCAAAGGAGTAGGCCAGAGAATACTGGCAGCTGCCATCAATTCACCCATTTCCGTTATGGAAACAGCCGGCGAAGGTGGTGCCTGGGGTATTGCCCTCCTCGCTTCCTACCTTGCAAACAACGGAAACGGCCAATCCCTTGCCGACTTCCTGGACAAGCATGTATTCACCGGAAATGCCGGTATTGAAATCTCACCGACAGCCGAAGATGTAAGCGGATTCAACACCTACATCGAAAGCTATAAAGCTGGTTTGCCCATCGAAGAAGCAGCAGTAAGATTCAAGAACTAAGTATTTAATAACACTAAAAAACTATGAACACAAAGTTATTTATCAGTAGCATATTTCTCTCCACCTCGTTGTCACTCTTCGCACAGAAAAGTGCCACTATCACTTTACACACAGACCAGAGCGAGCAAATCATTCCCAAAGAAATCTACGGCCAATTTGCAGAGCATTTGGGAACTTGTATCTATGGCGGACTTTGGGTAGGTGAGAACTCCGATATTCCCAACATCAACGGTTATCGCACCGACGTATTCAATGCACTGAAGGAGCTCCGTGTACCCGTCCTTCGTTGGCCGGGAGGCTGCTTTGCCGATGAATACCACTGGATGGACGGTATCGGCCCTAAAGAAAACCGCCCCAAAATGGTGAACAACAACTGGGGAGGCACTATCGAAGACAACAGTTTCGGAACCCATGAGTTCCTCAATCTCTGCGAAATGCTGGGATGTGAACCCTATATCAGTGGAAACGTAGGCAGTGGTACCGTAGAAGAACTTGCCAAATGGGTGGAATACATGACCTCCGAAGGAGACTCCCCCATGGCACGCCTGCGCCGCCAGAACGGTCGCGACAAAGCCTGGAAAGTAAAATACCTCGGCGTGGGTAACGAAAGCTGGGGTTGCGGTGGAAGCATGCGTCCCGAATATTATGCCGACCTCTACCGCCGCTATTCCACCTACTGCCGCAACTATGACGGCAATAGTCTTTTCAAGATAGCCAGCGGTGCCAGCGACTACGACTATAACTGGACCAAAGTGCTGATGGACCGCGTAGGCGGCCGTATGCACGGTCTTTCCTTGCACTACTATACCGTCAGCGGATGGAACGGCAGTAAAGGCTCCGCCACCCAATTCAGTAAAGACGACTATTACTGGACACTGGGCAAATGCCGCGAAATAGAAGATGTCATCAAGAAGCATTGCACCATTATGGATGAATACGACCCTCAAAAGAACGTGGCTCTTATGCTTGACGAATGGGGAACCTGGTGGGACACTGAACCGGGTACCAATCCCGGACATCTGTACCAACAGAATACATTGCGTGATGCTTTTGTCGCTTCCCTCAGCTTCGACATCTTCCATAAATATACCGACCGTCTGAAAATGGCAAACATTGCCCAAATCGTCAATGTATTGCAATCCATGATTCTGACCAGCGGAAAAAACATGGTACTCACCCCCACTTATTATGTATTCAAAATGTACAATGTACACCAGGATGCCACCTACATTCCTCTTGAGCTGAACTGCGACATGATGGATGTACGCGACAACCGCAGAATACCAATGGTCAGCGCTACCGCCTCCAAAGACCCAAACGGCAAGATACACATTTCCATGTCCAACGTAGATGCAGACAATGCACAGGAAGTGACCATCAATCTGTCTGGAACGAAAGCCAAGAAAGCAGTTGGTGAAATATTGACTTCCACCAATCTGACGGACTACAATTCATTTGAAAATCCCGACAATGTGAAACCCGTTCCGTTCAAAGAGGTAAAAATCAATAAAGATATTCTCAAGATTAAACTTCCGGCCAAATCAATCGTTACTATTGAGTTACAGTAAAACTACCGTGCACCGCACAAAATCAGCTAAATACGTTTAGTATCATTTTAGCAGCAAAAAGGCAGTAATACTGATAAAAAAGACACTCTTCGAGTGTTGTGAATTACGCATAAAGAGTTATCTTTGCCCTTGGAAAACCTACAAGGACCAAATAACCTATTGATAATATTCAAAATTAATTAGATTCAATATGAACGACAACAAACTTATGAACCGTGCGGCGGACAATATCCGTATCCTTGCTGCATCCATGGTTGAGAAAGCCAACTCCGGGCATCCGGGCGGTGCCATGGGTGGTGCTGACTTTGTAAATGTACTCTTCTCAGAGTTCCTGGTATATGACCCTGAAAATCCGGCTTGGGAAGGTCGTGACCGTTTCTTCCTCGACCCGGGACACATGTCACCGATGCTTTACTCTACATTGGCCCTGACCGGCAAGTTCACGCTGGACGAACTGAAAGAGTTCCGCCAATGGGGAAGCCCTACTCCGGGACATCCCGAACGTGACATCATGCGCGGCATCGAAAACACTTCCGGACCGCTCGGCCAGGGACACACATTTGCAGTCGGTGCAGCCATCGCAGCCAAGTTCATGAAGGCACGTTTCGAAGAAGTAATGCCACAGACCATCTACGCTTATATTTCTGACGGTGGCATCCAGGAAGAAATCTCCCAAGGCTCAGGCCGTATCGCCGGAGCATTAGGGTTGGATAATCTCATCATGTTCTATGATGCCAACGACATTCAGCTTTCTACCGAGACAAAGGATGTGACCATCGAAGATACCGGCAAGAAATACGAAGCTTGGGGCTGGAAAGTCATTAAAATCAATGGTAACGATCCCGATGCCATCCGCGGTGCACTGAACGAAGCCAAAGCTGAGAAAGAGTGTCCGACGCTGATTATCGGCCATACCGTAATGGGTAAAGGTGCCCGCAAGGCAGACGGCAGCAGCTACGAGGCTGATTGTGCCACGCACGGTGCTCCTCTGGGCGGCGACGCTTATATAAACACTATCAAGAATTTGGGTGGTGACCCGACAAATCCGTTTGTCATCTTCCCCGAAGTGGCCGAACTATATGCCAAGCGTGCAACTGAGCTGAAGAAAATCATGGCTGAAAAGTATGCAGCCAAAGCCGCATGGGCAAAAGCCAATCCGGAAAAGGCTGCCAAACTGGAAATGTTTTTCTCCGGCAAGGCTCCCGAAGTGAATTGGGCCGCCATCGAACAGAAAGCAGGCGTTGCCACCCGCGCAGCATCTGCCACTGTGCTCAGTGCTCTCGCCACTCAAGTAGAAAATATGATTGTTGCTTCTGCCGACCTTTCCAATTCCGACAAGACAGACGGATTCCTCAAGAAAACACATGCCTTCAAGAAAGGTGACTTCAGCGGTGCATTCTTCCAGGCCGGTGTTGCCGAGCTGACTATGGCATGTTGCTGTATCGGTATGGCACTGCATGGCGGTGTAATCCCCGCTTGCGGAACTTTCTTCGTATTCTCCGACTACATGAAACCTGCCGTACGTATGGCAGCCCTGATGGAAGTTCCCGTGAAGTTCATCTGGACACACGATGCCTTCCGTGTAGGTGAAGACGGTCCTACCCATGAACCGGTAGAGCAGGAAGCCCAAATCCGCCTGATGGAAAAACTGAAAAACCACAAGGGACATAATTCCATGTTGGTACTCCGCCCGGCAGATGCAGAAGAAACAACTGTGGCATGGAAACTGGCAATGGAAAATACCACAACCCCAACCGGTTTGATTTTCTCCCGCCAGAACATCGCCAACCTGCCCGAAGGCAACGATTACGAACAAGCTGCCAAAGGCGCTTATATTGTAGCCGGCTCCGATGAAAATCCAAATATAATCCTCGTTGCTTCAGGCTCGGAAGTTGCCACATTGGTAGCCGGTACTGAATTGCTGCGCAAGGATGGCATCAAGGTGCGTATCGTGTCCGTTCCTTCCGAAGGTCTGTTCCGTAGCCAAGCTCCGGGATATCAAGAAGGCATTATCCCGTGTGGTGCCAAGGTATTCGGCCTGACAGCCGGTCTGCCCGTCACACTGCAAGGGCTGGTAGGTCCCCGCGGTAAAGTATGGGGATTGGAATCATTCGGATTCTCGGCACCTTATAAAGTGCTGGACGAAAAGCTCGGTTTCACCGCAGAGAACGTTTACAAACAAGTAAAAGCAATGTTATAATCATTATCCAATGTGCTGATGTGCTGATTGCCCGCGCCCTACAAGCTGCAGGCATCAGCACATTGGCACATTGGTATATTAACTGACCATCATGAAAACAATAGGAATCTGTTCCGACCATGCAGGCTTCGAATTGAAGGAATATGTTCGCGGCTGGTTGGAAGCCAAAGGCTGGGCTTACAAGGACTTCGGGACCTACTCAACCGAGAGTTGCGACTATCCCGACTTTGCACATCCTTTGGCACTGGCCGTTGAAGCCGGAGAGTGCTATCCGGGAATTGCCATCTGCGGAAGCGGTGAAGGTATCAGCATAACGCTGAACAAGCATCAGGGTATCCGCGCAGCCCTCTGCTGGACGGCAGAAATAGCCCATTTGGCACGCCAGCACAATGATGCCAATGTGCTTGTCATGCCAGGGCGATTCATCAGTACCGAAGAAGCCGACATGATTATGAGGGAATTCTTCAGTACACCATTCGAAGGCGGACGCCACCAACGAAGAGTGGACAAGATACCGGTACACTTGTAAAGCAATAGAATCACCTTCTTTATGATATCCGCCCGAAGCTCTGACATTCTGATAGAATCGTGAGAAACTTCGGGCTTTTTATTTGCCCCTTTTTCTTATTTTTCACAGTGAAGATGCTCATTGTCTTCAAATAAAAACTATCTTTGTGGTTCGATAACCCGGATATTTTTTAGATATGGAACGACTGAATACCATAAAAGAGCTTATCAACCAGGGAAATGTAGAGCAAGCCATCCAGCAGCTTGACGAAATACTGCAAACAGACTTTCCCGGCAAAGACGAAGCTTACTACCTGCGGGGAAATGCCTATCGGAAACAAGGCAACTGGCAACAAGCACTGAACAACTATCAGTATGCCATCGACCTGAACCCCGAAAGCCCGGCACAACATGCCTATCAAATGGCTATGGACATCCTGAACTTCTACAACAAGGATATGTACAATCAATAAATAAAGAACGTAAATTATGGCAAAAATCAAAGGAGCAATCGTAGTAGACACCGAACGTTGCAAAGGCTGCAACTTGTGTGTGGTAGCGTGTCCGCTCAACGTAATAGCCCTCACCAAGGAGGTGAATGTGAAAGGGTATAACTATGCCCACCAAATATTGGAAGATACTTGTAACGGCTGCGCCTCGTGCGCCACAGTATGTCCGGACGGATGTATCTCAGTATATAAAATAAAAGTAGAATAAATCTGTAAATCAGTAGAATATGGCAGAAGAAGTTGTATTAATGAAAGGAAACGAAGCCATCGCCCACGCAGCCATCCGTTGCGGTGCAGACGGTTACTTCGGATATCCCATTACTCCGCAATCGGAGGTATTGGAAACTCTTGCCGAACTGAAACCCTGGGAGACGACCGGCATGGTGGTTCTTCAGGCAGAAAGTGAAGTGGCAGCTATCAATATGGTGTACGGCGGTGCCGGAAGTGGTAAAATGGTCATGACCTCCTCCTCCAGCCCCGGTGTCAGCCTAAAGCAGGAAGGTATCTCTTATCTGGCAGGTGCCGAGCTGCCTTGCTTGATTGTAAACGTTATGCGCGGCGGTCCCGGTCTGGGAACCATCCAACCGAGCCAGGCCGACTATTTCCAGACAGTAAAAGGAGGCGGCCACGGTGACTATCGTCTGATTGCCCTTGCTCCGGCTTCCGTACAAGAAATGGCAGATTTCGTAGGACTGGCATTCGAACTTGCCTTCAAATACCGTAATCCGGCAATTATCCTTGCCGACGGTGTCATCGGCCAGATGATGGAAAAAGTGGTGCTCCCGGTACAAAAGCCACGCCGCACCGATGCGGAAGTCATCGAACAATGCCCATGGGCCACTACCGGCAGAACCAATGGCCGCAAACCCAACGTCATCACCTCATTGGAACTGAAACCGGAAGAAATGGAAAAGAACAACATCCGTTTCCAGGCCAAATACAAGCAGATAGAAGAGAATGAGGTTCGCTTCGAGGAAATTCATTGCGATGATGCCGACTACCTGATTGTAGCCTTCGGCTCTATGGCACGCATCGGACAGAAAGCAATGGAGCTGGCACGCGAAGAAGGAATCAAGGTAGGTATGCTCCGCCCCATCACGTTGTGGCCGTTCCCGACCAAAGCCATTGCCGCGTATGCCGACAAGGTGAAAGGTATGCTCGTTACAGAATTGAATGCCGGACAGATGGTGGAAGATGTCCGCCTTGCCGTGAACGGTAAAGTGAAAGTGGAACATTTCGGACGCCTCGGCGGCATTGTTCCCGATCCGGATGAGATAGTAGATGCATTGAAAGAAAAACTGATTAAGAAATGAATCCTGATAAAATAAGAAACGTACTGAACATTCTCTTCATGGTACTTGCCTTGGCAGCTATCATTATATATTTTGCTGCAAAAGATGACTTCAAGCTGTTCATCTACGTCTGCGGCGCGGCGATATTCGTCAAGTTGATGGAGTTTTTCATACGGTTCACCAACAGATAGGAGAAGTGATTATGACAAAAGAAGATATTATAAAGCCCGAGAATCTGGTTGCCAAGAAACCGACTCTGATGAACGACAATCCCATGCACTACTGCCCGGGATGCAGTCACGGCGTAGTTCATAAACTCGTAGCCGAAGTTATCGAAGAAATGGGACTGGAAGACAAAGCAATAGGCATCTCCCCCGTGGGATGTGCCGTGTTCATCTATAATTATATAGACATCGACTGGCAGGAAGCCGCCCATGGACGTGCGCCCGCACTTGCCACTGCCATCAAGCGCCTTTGGCCAGACCGCCTGGTGTTCACTTACCAAGGAGACGGCGACCTGGCTTGTATCGGTACTGCCGAAACCATCCACGCCTTGAACCGCGGCGAAAACATCACCATCATCTTCATCAACAATGCCATCTATGGTATGACCGGGGGACAAATGGCTCCCACTACCCTTGTAGGCATGAAGACATCGACCAGCCCTTACGGACGTGACGTGCATCTGCACGGCTATCCGCTGAAGATGGCCGATATTGCTGCACAATTGGAAGGAACCGCTTACGTGACACGCCAAAGCGTACAGTCCGTTCCCGCCATCCGCAAAGCGAAAAAGGCTATCCGCAAAGCATTCGAGAACTCTATGGCAGGCAAAGGTTCCAACCTTGTGGAAATCGTTTCCACCTGTAACTCCGGCTGGAAGATGTCTCCTGCGAAATCCAATGAATGGATGGTAGAGAACATGTTCCCCTTCTATCCGCTGGGCGACCTGAAAGATAAATAATCATGCTAAAGACAGAAGAACAATGAAAGAAGAAATCATTATAGCAGGCTTCGGTGGACAAGGTGTATTGTCCATGGGAAAGATTTTGGCATATTCCGGATTGATGGAAGGCAAAGAGGTGACTTGGATGCCGGCTTACGGACCGGAACAACGTGGTGGTACAGCCAACGTAACAGTCATCGTAAGTGACGAGAAAATATCCTCACCCATCTTAAGCAAGTACGATGCCGCCATCATCCTGAACCAGCCGTCATTGGAGAAATTCGAAAGCAAGGTAAAACCCGGAGGCGTACTTATCTACGACGGTTACGGCATCATCAACCCGCCGACGCGTAAGGACATCCACGTTTACCGCATCAACGCCATGGATGCCGCCAATGAAATGAACAACGCCAAGGCATTCAACATGATTGTATTGGGTGGATTATTGAAAATCAAGCCGATGGTTACACTGGACAGTGTACTCAGAGGATTGAAGAAGACACTGCCCGAACGCCACCACCACTTGATACCGATGAACGAAGAAGCTATCAAGAAAGGAATGGAACTTATTCAGGAAATGAAATGAAAGGCTATGTAAAGCCACTCCCCATAAGAGGAGGAACTTTACGCCAGAATAAGAGATAAAGGAAAACGGATAAGCCCTTGTGATATTGATTTATTGCAAGGGCTTATTTCATTTCAAGCCGGAAAAAGTATGGATTCAAGGGCAGAGAACCGGAAGCAGTATAGAACAAAACAGAAAACAAGACAGTTTAAAAGAAGCAAAAAAGGCTGAATTCAGTAAGCAAATAATTTTTTATTGTATCTTTGCGCCTAATTATGAGACGAATTGTACTGACATATATATTTCTGTCCGTTATAGGGATATGGGGGGCTATGGCGCAAAACACCTTAAACCCGATGAACAATCGCGACCGGTTCGGTAACCAGATTGACCCAAATACCCAGCCGGACAATCTGGAAGACAGTACCAATACTGAGATTCAAAGTCTTCCACCCAAGCTTTACATGTGGAAACTAAGTGAGACACTGGGCAACCGTACCATCATACCTGCCGACACAGCCAGCCTCAACTTCCAGAGCACCAATCTGGTGGAAGGAATGTTCGGCCATTACAACTACTTGGGAAATTTAGGTTCTCCACGCCTCTCACGTCTGTTCTTCGAACGGGAGGAAAGCGAACCTACCATCTTCATGGCTCCCTTCTCCAGTTTTTTCACACGTCCCGACCAGGTGCTTTTCACCAACAGCAACGTGCCTTACACCAATCTTACCTACTACAAAGCCGGCAGCAAAGTGAACGGTGAAGAACGCTTCAAGTCCTACTTCTCCGTCAACGTCAACAAGCAGTTGGCATTTGGCTTTAACATCGACTATCTGTACGGACGCGGTTATTACCAGAACCAGTCCACCTCGCACTTCAATGCAGGTCTGTTCGGTAGCTATATCGGCGAGAAATACCAGGTACAAGCAGTCTACAACAACTTTTTCCTGAAGATGAACGAGAACGGCGGTATTGCAGACGACCAATACATCACCCGTCCCGAAAACATGTCCGGAGGAAAGAAAGAGTACGAGTCCACCACTATTCCGGTCAAATTGGAACAGAGTTCCAACCGTAACAAGGATTTTTATATCTATCTGACACAGCGTTATCGTCTTGGTTTTACGCGGAGAGTACGGAACACACAAGAAGGCAAACCGACGGTATCCGCACCCAAAGCCTCATCCTCCCCGTCCTCTGAATCCGAAATATCCGCTTCGAACAACGACATAGCATTGCCAAACGACAGCATAGCATCAAAATCGGTCAGCACACTTGCAGCTGCCAATGACAGCCTGCCGTCTGTTTCTACCGCAGACAACGACTCACTTTTCGAAGAAGAGTTCGTCCCCGTCACCAGCTTTATCCATACTTTGAAAGTAGAGCGGTCGCGGCACCAATTCCGTTCGGGAAGCGAGCCCGAAGGATTCTTCCCGGAAGACTACAAGCTTTACAAGAATTACAGCAACGACTCCACCACGGCATTCAGTGTAAAGAACGTGTTCGGAATAGCCTTGCTGGAAGGTTTCAACAAATACGCCAAAGCCGGACTTACGGCTTATATCTCCCACAAGTTCAGCCGGTACGACCTGATGAATACGGACACACTTACCGACATGCGCCGCATCCGCTACACCGAGCAGGAAATCTTCCTGGGTGGCGAACTCGCCAAGCGCGAAGGCAAACTGCTGCACTACAACGTAAACGGTGAAGTGGGGTTGGTAGACAAAGCCATCGGGCAGTTCCGCGTCAACGCCAATCTGGACCTGAACTTCCGTCTATGGAAAGATACGGTGAACTTCTACGCCCGCGGTTATGTGAGCAACACGCTTCCTTCCTTCTACATGCGCCATTACCACTCCAACCACTACAACTGGGACAACGACAACATGGACAAGGAATTCCGTACGCGTGTGGAAGGCGAGCTGAACATTTCCCGTTGGGGAACCAATCTCCGTGCCGGCGTAGAGAATATCAAGAACTACACCTACTTCAACCAAAGCGCCCTGCCCGAACAGAACGGAGGCAACATACAAGTGCTGTCCGCCACACTGAAACAAGACTTCCGCCTCGGTGTCTTCCACCTGGACAATGAGGTGACCTGGCAGAAGACGAGCAATGAAACAGTACTTCCATTGCCCCAACTCTCGCTCTACCATAACTTCTACATACTGGCTAAACTCGCCAAGAAGGTGCTGACCGTTCAGTTGGGTGCCGATGTCCGTTACTTCACCAAGTACAACGCACCTGCCTATGCACCCGGCGTCCAGCAGTTCCATCTGCAACCTACGGACGATTTGGTGGAAATAGGCGGTTACCCCATCGTAAACGTATATGCCAACCTGCACTTGAAGCGGACGCGTATCTTTGCCATGATGTATCACGTCAACGCGGGTATGGGAAGCGCCAATTCCTTCCTGGTGCCGCACTACCCCATCAATCCGCGCTTGTTCAAAATTGGCGTCTCATGGAATTTCTATGACTAACAGATGACTGTATGACGAAAAGCAGACTGCTCAAATACGCACTTCTGGGAATTGCAGCGGCTCTCATTGCCCACTATCTCATCAAGAAAGAAGAGAAACCGAAAGGTCATCCGCGCGATTATGCCGAGATAGCTGCCGAAGGCATCATACATGCTTCGACGGAATACAACTCCATCAGTTTCTATGTGGATGATGACACCTTGTCCGGTTTCCACTACGAGCTGATAGAAGCTTTTGCACGCGACCACGGGCTGCAAGCGGCCATATCACCGGAAATGAGCTTCAACAAGCGGCTGGAAGGCCTGGCCGACGGGCAATATGACGTGATTGCCTACGGCATCCTCGCCACCAGTGAGCTGAAAGACTCCTTGCTGCTTACCACCCCTATTGTGCTGAACAAGCAAGTGCTGGTGCAACGCAAGCTTGAGAATATTTCCGACTCGTCATTATTCATCAAAAGCCAACTGGACCTGGCTGGAAAGACACTGCACGTAGTGAAAGGCTCCCCTTCCATACTACGCATCCGCAACCTGGGAAATGAGATAGGCGACACCATCTACGTTGAGGAAATAGAGAAGTACGGTTCCGAACAACTGATTGCCTTGGTAGCCCATGGAGACATCGACTATGCCGTATGCGACGAAAGCATTGCCCGTACCGCAGCCGACAGCATTCCTCAAATAGACATCAATACCGCCATCAGCTTCACGCAATTCTATTCCTGGGGGGTAAGCAAACAGTCCCCTATCCTGCTGGACAGCCTCAACACATGGCTGGATAGTTTCAAAAAGGGAAAAGAATACAAGAAAATCTACAAACGATACTACGGGAAACGAAACTAAGCTGCACTTTTCCATACACGCAGCATATCCCTACTTTTACAACTAGTTATCAATCAACAGCTTATTACTGCAAAATCCTGCATACATTTTGCAGTGATACTGCAACACGTTTGCAGTCGCACTGCAAAATACATGCAGCAAGAATGCAAACAAGATGCAGTCATCAAATACCCATATCGATATTACGGCATACCCGAAGTAAAGAATTAGAGTCCTTCCACCTCCCTTAGCCACATCTCCGACGAAGCATCGCTCGGCATTCTCCAATCACCGCGCGGACTCAGAGAGATACTGCCCACCTTCGGACCATCCGGCAAACAGGAACGCTTGAACTGCTGGTTGAAGAAACGACGGCAGAAAGTCTGCAACCATTTTTTGATGGTTTCTTCATCATACATCCCCTTGAATGTGCGTGCTGCCAGGAAAAATATCTTGGAAGGACGGAAACCGCAGCGCAGGAAGTAATAAAGGAAGAAGTCGTGAAGCTCATACGGCCCCACCAAATCCTCGGTAATCTGCTGGATATTACCGTTCTCATCTGCCGGAATCAGTTCCGGGCTGATGGGAGTATCCACAATATCGAGCAAGGTAGCACGTGAAGCATCGTCCATATCATGCTCTGCCACCCATTTCACCAAGTGCTTCACCAGAGTCTTGGGGACGCTGGCATTCACACCGTACATCGACATGTGATCGCCGTTGTAAGTGGCCCATCCTAAAGCAAGTTCCGAAAGGTCGCCCGTACCGATAACCATTCCCCAGGTCTGGTTGGCAATATCCATCAAGATTTGGGTACGCTCCCGTGCCTGCGCATTCTCGTAAACCACGTCGTGCACATGGACATCATGGTCTATGTCCTTGAAATGCTGTATGCAGGCCTCCTTGATACTGACTTCGCGGACAGTCACACCGAGGGAGTTCATCAGGTCGATGGCATTCGTGTAAGTACGGTCGGTCGTTCCGAATCCCGGCATGGTGACACCGACAATACCCTGGCGGGACCATCCCAACTTATCGAAAGTCTTTACGCAAACCAGCAGCGCCAGCGTAGAATCCAGTCCACCCGAAATGCCGATAACGGCACTCTTCGCTTTAGTATGCACCAGACGTTGCGCCAGTCCGGACACCTGGATGGAGAATACCTCCTCACAGCGTTCGTCCAACGCTATCCCCTGCGGAACAAATGGATGCGGTTCAAAAGTACGTGTTAGGTTCAAATCCCTGCTGTTGACATACTCCGTAGAGATTCGTACCGGAAGGGCCGAAACACAATTTGCATGGCAAGCCGCGAAGGTCGTATTCACCCGGCGCTCCGTACGCAAGTGTTCCACATCAATTTCACTGATGACCACCTGCCCTTCGAAAGAGAAGCGTTCGTTTGCCGCCAGCAGAGTCCCGTTCTCATAAATCAGTCCGTTGCCGGCAAACACCACATCCGTAGTGGATTCTCCGAAACCGCATGAGCTGAATACATAACCGGCAATGCATCGTGCCGACTGCTGGCTGATGAGCGAGCGCAGATAATTGTGCTTGCCGATACCTTCATTGTCGGCCGAAAGATTGAACAAGATTTCCGCACCTTGCAGCGCCAGCGTGGAGCTGGGCGGTATGGGTGCCCACAAGTCCTCGCATATCTCCACTCCGAAAGTGGTATCCGCCGTTTCGAACAGCAGGTCTCTCCCCATCGGAATAATCTGCCCGCAAAGGCGCACACTGTTTTCTGCCACATCACATGCGGAAGTAAACCAGCGCTTCTCATAAAACTCCTTATAATTGGGAAGATAAGTCTTCGGGACAACGCCCAGCACTCTCCCCTTCTGAATGACAACCGCCGCATTCAGCAACACGCCGTTCAGTGCGACGGGCATGCCCAATATCGAGATAATATCCATCTGGCGCGTATTGTTCAGAATCTGTATCAATCCCATTTCTGCCTCTTCGAGCAGAAGTTGTTGGGCAAAGAGGTCGCCACAGGTATATCCGGTAATGCACAACTCGGGGAAAGCAATGATTTGCACACCTTTCCCGTCGGCTATAATAATCTCTTTTTCAATCTCTGAGGCATTGAACTTACAGTCAGCCACCTTGACACGGGGCACAGCCGCCGCTACTTTTACATATCCGTAATTCATAAGGATGCTATATTATTTATTCGGTGCAAAGATACGGCAAAATTCTGATTAAGAGAGATAAGAGAAAAACGTTTTCTCTATATCGGCACGAGAAACTGACTAATTTAATGACCGCAACTAAAAATTTTCCAAAAATCTTTTGGAGAATTATAGGAACTTCCTATCTTTGCAAGTGAATTAAAAATGTAATAATTACAAGTTTGAAACTTTAGATTATATGGATGTATTAAAACGATTGCAGAATCATAATATCAAGCCTTCAGTACAGCGCATAGCCATCATGAATTACTTGATAGAGCATCGTACGCATCCCACGGTGGATGAAATCTATACGGCACTGTCTCCCTCCATACCGACACTGTCCAAGACAACGGTATACAATACCCTGAAGTTGCTGAGCGAGCAAGGTGCCGCACAAACCCTGACTATCGACGAGCGTAACACATGTTATGATGCCGATACCAGCCCGCACGGCCATTTCTTGTGCAAGCGTTGCGGAAAGATTTATGACTTGATGTGCAATAACAACGTCAAGAAGGTGGTCGACATGGATATGGACGGGCACGATGTGCAGGAAATCCACTACTATTATAAAGGAATCTGTAAACATTGCATAGAAGAAGAACGTTTAAGAACAACAAAGAATAACTAATTCAACTAATTAAAATCTGAGAGAAAATGAAAAAATTTAGATGTACTGTATGCGGTTACGTATACGAAGGAGATGCAGCTCCCGAAAAGTGCCCATTGTGTAAAGCTCCCGCAAGCAAGTTCGTAGAAGTTGAAGAAGCAACAGCTGACGGCCCGCTGGTATTTGCCGACGAACACGTAATCGGCGTAGCCAAAGGTTGCGACGACGAAATGATTAAAGACCTGAACAACCACTTCATGGGCGAATGTACAGAAGTTGGTATGTACTTGGCAATGAGCCGCCAGGCTGACCGCGAAGGTTATCCCGAAGTTGCTGACGCTTTCAAGCGCTACGCATGGGAAGAAGCAGAACACGCTGCTAAATTCGCTGAATTGCTGGGTGACTGCGTATGGGACACCAAGACTAACCTCGAAAAGAGAATGAACGCTGAATCTGGTGCTTGCGAAGACAAGAAGCGTATCGCCACTCGCGCTAAGGCTTTGAACCTCGACGCTATCCATGATACCGTTCACGAAATGGCTAAGGACGAAGCCCGTCACGGTAAAGGTTTCGAAGGTCTGTACAACCGCTATTTCAAGAAATAATCCGATACTTTTATAGTAATGTGATGAAAAGGGACTGCTAATTTTAGTAAGTCCCTTTTTTTATTCCAACTTTTTTCACTTTTCAATGTCACGTTTGTAATTCCCATTCGTCTTATCTGTGTAAATGGAACTCAAAGAATTCAAAATAACCGTTCTTCCCCTCCGTGCCAAGCTCATGAGCTATGCACGGAAGTTAACCGACGAACCGGAGGATGCAGAAGATGCTGTCCAGGAGGTACTGCTCAAGCTATGGAACAAAAGGCTTGAACTGGAGCAATACCGGAGCATCGAAGCATTTGCCATGACGTTGACGCACAACATCTGTATAGATATGTGGCGCTGCAAACGCAACGACACCTTATCTCTCGACATTGTGCAGGCGGCATCCCCCACCGGAACACCGGAACGGCTGTTGGAAATCAAAGATGAAATCCACCTGATGCACGAAATCATCGACTCGCTGCCCAATCTTCAACGCACCATCATGCGGATGAAGGACATCGAAGGATACGAAACGGACGAAATCGCCGAAATCACGGGATGCGGACCGGAAGCCATCCGCAGCAATCTGTCAAGAGCCCGGAAGAAAGTGAGAGACGTTTACCTGCGAACCATACAAGAAAGAAAAGAAAGGAGAAATGAGCCATGAAGATAGATGAACTGCTGGATAAATATTTCGAAGGGGAAACTTCCTGCGAAGAAGAGCGTGAACTGCGCCGTTTCTTTACCGAAGAGGAAGTGCCGGAGCACCTGCAAACGTACCGCCCCCTATTCGCTTATCTGAACCGGGAAGCAACTTCAATGGCAGAACCGACAGAGGAAAAATCCGTAACAACAGAATCGGCAAAGGAAGTACCCGCACAGCGGAAGCCTTTCCGTCTCTATCGCACATTCTATGCTGTCAGCGGCATTGCCGCCGGATTGCTCCTGCTTCTCGGGGTAGCTAAGATTATATTTCCGCTTTCCGGTGTTCCCGAAAATTATGTCGTCATCGACGGCCAGCGGTATACAGACGAGAAACTGGTGGAAGCCAAAGCACTAGAAGCCCTGCAGAACGCCAGCTTCACGGATGAAGATTTAAGCAACTTACTGTTTCAACACTAATATAACAAGGTTATGAAAACATCTATACTGATTTGCATACGTAGTCTGTGCCTCTTTTCCCTGCTGATTTGCCTGCCAGCCTTTGTACATGCACAAGAGAGACTGCAAATAGCCGACCTATTCAGCAAGTATGGCGAGCAAAAGGACGTGACCAGGGTAGAACTGAACGGCAGTATCCTGAAATCTTACCGCATGACTACCTACAAGAGCCTTGTGTTCAAGAATGTATCCCCCTATCGCCGGGAAATTCAGCAGGCCATTGTACACGACAAGCAAGATAACGCAAAGAAGGCGCAGGAGGTAATGGAAAGCGGTGTGCTGCGCAGCGCTTATTACCAACTGAAAGAGGTGGAACGCAATGGAAAGAAGCTGAACCGCTACATCATTTTCAAGATAGGAAAAGACTCCATGGGCACTTTGATTTACATAGAGGGTCTGCTCAGTGAAAAGGAAATGATGGATATGCTTTACAAATCGGAATAACACTAAAAACAATATACGATATGAAAACCAGAATTATGATTTTGGCCTGCCTGCTTGCTGTGCCGGCCGGCCGCATGGCAGCACAACAACAGACTGACCCTGAACAGAAAGCTACAGTACAGACACAAGGCGACTCCATCATCATCCGGAAAGGAAAAGGAGACATGCGCATCAAGGTGTACGAAGAGCAGTTGGAAGACGGAGAAAAGAAAGAAGTACAAATTTATGAAGGAGTCTATCTCGAGAAAGTGGATGCAGACAAGCGCACTTTCCTCGACGCCCTGCCATTCATCCCCAAAAAGAGAAGATACAATGCTTACGAACCGCACTGTTCCGGTCTGTATATTGGCTACAGCCGGCTGGCTAACGACTTCCTTTCCTTCGGAGCAAGCGACAAGATGGGACTCGACTTATCCAAGTCATGGGAATTCGGCTTCAACATCCTCTCCGTATATCACAACTTCAAGAAGAACCCGCATTGGGGAATCAACCTGGGAGTCAGCTGGGGATACCGTTCTTTCAATATCGACGGTAACTATGCCTTGCTGAAGGAAAACGGAACCAGCATCTTCACCGCAGGCAACGAAGACACCAGTTACAATAAAAGCCGTCTGCGCCATTTCTTCTTCCGTGTACCCGTATTGATGGAATGGCAGCAAAGAGTGGGAAGAAACAAAGTGTTCTTCAATGCCGGTCCCGAATTTGAGATACGTCACAGCGTGAAGTCATTCTCACACATCAACGGAGGCAAGAAGAAAACCGTAGGCAAAGGTATGTATGTGCAGCCCGTCGGCATAAACCTGCTGGCACAAGCCGGTTATGGTAATATCGGCATTTACCTGCGCTACTCCACATACGGATTATTCCAGAAAGACAAGGGACCGGAAGTATCTCCCTATTCATTTGGCGTGGCATGGTATCTGTAATCCCTCCCCTATAACACAAGACTCCCCGAAATGTATTTGTACATTCCGGGGAGTTCTTTTATACCCTAAGGTATTGACAATGAAAGGTTATCTGCAATGAAAATTGTTCTTCTAAAAACGCATGCCCAATGTAAATAGCACTTTACTGCGAGTGTTGGTAACTTCCGTTGTTGGCGGTGTTACCAAGCCGTTTATATCATTATAAAACGGATAGAAATCAGATTTATAAGTATCGAATTTATAAGCCAAATCCGCATAAAACGAAGAAAAGCGATAACCGATACCTAAAGTGAAAGTATTCATCGATTTGCTATTGGCAAAATCCGTATCTGTATTTATAGAATTGGAAGGCAATGCCTTAATAGCATCCTTTTTATAGGCTGCAGTACTGTAATTGTAACCGGCACGCAGAGAGAAAGCAGGTATCGGCTTGTATTCTGCTCCTAAACGAAGCGTACTTACCCCCTTCATACAGAGGTCAGCCTCACCCGTTTCCCATGCCATCTCGTCACCTTCAGGATATTTGAACTTCATGCTTGAGTAGTCCTCATATTCATATTCAGCTCCCAAAGCCAGATTATTACCGACTGTATAGCCCAAACTTGCATTAAATACCCACGGGGTTTGCAGCTTAAAATCACGGTCCATATCTCTACCGCCTAATGCAGAATAAGTATCCACAGTGGTACGAGTAAGAGTTTCATCCCCAGCCTCATTCGGTAAAAACAAATCCGAAGTCAGCAACGCTCCCGTAGTATAAGTCAGTTTGTAATAAGTAGGAGTATGCACAGCCAAACCTATACGAAGCGGAGAATCCTCAATCGGCCGGAAGATGGCACCGAATTTGAAGTCGAAACCCGAACCGTGTATACGGTTAAAGCTCTCCAAAGAGTAGCCTTCCTCATAAATCTGCCCGTCGCCCTCCCATTTGTAGGCATACATTTCATTATAGAGAGAATATTTGTTGTAATCCACATCGTAAGCACCCAGAGTAACACCAAAGTAAAAACGGTCATTTATATTGAAGGAGATATTGAAATCATATTGGTCAATACCGCCACGCTCACGCGACAAGAAATAAGCATCCGCTTCGGAAGGAATATAAGGAAGATAAGTATTATAGTCCTCACTTTCTATATCCTCAAGAACAAGTGCACCTTGATACCCCATAGTCCCCAGCCATCCAGCATAATTATGTTGATAAATATCCTTGCGACCATAGTCCAAATAAGCTCCTTGATCCGGGTAATCATATTGAGGACGATGATAGAACGCATAAGCTGCATCCGTAGCCTGCTGCGCCATACTCCGCACTTGAGATACATATTGATTATCTATGCTTCCCATCACCCCCTGCATCGTCATATTCTTATAGAATGACTTTGATTTGTGGTAATTAAAACCAAAATTCACATACCGCAAAGGAGTATGATTGCCTATCTTCGAAGCTATCACAAAACCGGCATTATCAAAACTCCAGCGGTTCTTGTTCGTTTCAAATTTATTACCTACATAATTGCTTTCTGTGCCCGTCATTGAATAGCCAAAGGTAAGCATAGCATCATTGCTACGATAAATACCGATACCGGCAGGATTGGTTCCTATGGTAGAAATATCACCACCCAATGCTCCCATAGCTCCGCCCATTCCGACAAAACGGGCGGTTCCATTCAATTCCTTCTGTGCAATATTCGTTGCATCATATATTGTCTGTGCCCCTGCGCCTACAGCTGTAAACATAGCAAGGGCTATCATGGTTATCTTCTTCATAATTCTTAGTCTTGTTAGATTAAAACATACTTATACTTACCGTCTTCTGGAACCACCGCCGCCACTGGAACGACTGGCACCACCGCCACCACCACTGGAGTAACTGGAACGTGAGCTACTGCCTGAAGAGAAGCTGGAAGAAGAACGGGTGCTACTGGATGAACGTACTGGAGCAGAATATGAACGATTGCTGCTACGATTGTTGTCATTGGAGTAGCTGCGTGCCGGTGCGGCGCTTGAACCTCTGTTATAAGTCGATGAAGTCCTGCTACGAGTGGAAGTTCCAACAGAAGAGCGTACACCGGAAGAACGACTGCTACGAACTCCTTCTACGCTACTATTATATGAGCTACTACGCGTACTGCTTGGACGGGTGTAAGTGGAACGGCGGGTAGAAGCCGCACTCGAACGGTTTACACTTGAGCGAGTTGCAGAAGAACTTGAACGAACTGTAGACGAACTTCTTGTGCCTACCACCCGACGGGTTGACGTACCGGTACTGCTACGTCTCACTTGACCGGAAGTAGTACTGCTACGACGTACAGTCTGCCCTCCATTTACAGTAGAAGAACGGCGGGAAGTAGAGGACGATACTCTGTTTCCGGCATAAGAAGAACGGCTCGGACCATAAGAACGTCTATTGGTATATGCATTTCCCCAATGGCCGCCTCCCCAATGACCACCGCCACCGGGATAATATCCGGGATGATAGTGATGGTGATGATGATGTCCCCACCAGCCACCGCCGTACCAGCCGCCCCAGCCAAAGCTCCAGCTCGGACCGTACCAGCTGTTCCATCCCCAGCCATAGTAAGGATAGCCGCCCCAACCATAAGAGTTATAGCGCCAATCCCACCACAAGCGGTTGGTGAATGTAGGGAAAGCATATGCATATAATCCGTCGGTATACACGTTCCAATCCCAGGAATTCAAGCCATAGACCACATCCCAATATAGCGGGCTGCTGATGCTGATGGCATAACGGGGATTACGGAAACGGATGATACGGGTAGCATACTCGTAATCATCCTGCGAACCTTCAAATTCACCGTTCACCCATTCGCCGTCCAGGCCGTCATCTTCTTTTTCATTGATGTAAAGGGTATCGTTCTCCATCACGAAATCATTGTCGCGGGAGTCATAACGGCGGTTATATTCGTCCACATCGCGGGTGTTTCCCTTACGGTCTTTTACTACAACAGTAGTGCTTCCCGGCGATGAATAGACAGTGGTCGGTACATTCGACTTTACTACAATCTCTTCTACGGGAGCAGCGACTTTCTTCTCCTGCTTCACCTCTTCTTTTTTCTCTTCCTTATTCTTGGAAGGAGTGTAGTAAAGGTCGTCATCTATACTTTGTGCCACCAGTGTCCATGGGAGGCACAAGGCAAAAAGCGATAAAAAAACAATCTTTTTCATATTAGTTTGGTTTATGGATTTTACGTTTATCTATTTCTTCACGTCACAAAGATAACGCCGGATTTTATCCCATGCAGCAGATTTTCCCCAAAGATTTATAGGGAATTCCCTAAATACCCCGCCTTTTGACGAGGCAAGCGGCACTTCCGCATAAAAAATGAACAAGTTCATTTTATTCTGCCCTCGGTTTACATTACCTTTGCAGTGTGAAAACAAAGATACGCAGAAATAGATTTGTTCTTTAAAATCTTCTTCTGCATTTAACAAACAATCATATTCCGATGAAATATTTAGAATTTACATTCCGCACTGTTCCGTGCACAGAAATAGTCAACGATGTACTTTCCGGAGTCTTGGGTGAAGCTGGCTTTGAAAGTTTTGTTGAGCAGACCGACGGTATCACTGCCTATATACAGAAAGAGCTGTATAACGAATCTCTACTCAAAGAAGCACTTGCAGACTTCCCTCTGCCCGATACACAGATAGAATATAATTTCGTAGAAGCCGAAGACAAAGACTGGAACGAGGAATGGGAGAAGAACTTCTTCCAGCCCATCGTTATCGGAGACCGTTGTGTCATTCACAGCACTTTTCACAACGATGTCCCACAAGCAGAATATGACATCGTCATCAATCCGCAAATGGCATTCGGCACAGGGCACCACGAGACAACAAGCCTCATCATAGGCGAACTGCTGGATAGTGACCTGCAAGGCAAAGCATTGCTCGATATGGGTTGTGGGACTTCCATCCTTGCCATACTGGCACGCATGCGTGGAGCCTCCCCTTGTACAGCTATCGACATAGATGAATGGTGTGTGCGCAACTCCCTCGAAAATATAGAATTGAATGGAGTGGACAATATTGCCGTATCCCAAGGCGATGCCTCCTCTCTGGAAAGCAAAGGTCCTTTTGATATGGTTATCGCCAACATCAACCGCAATATCCTCCTGGCAGATATGAAGCACTACATAGCCCGCATGAATCCCGGAGCGGAATTGTTGATGAGCGGTTTCTACATAGATGACATTCCCGTCATCCGCGAAGAAGCCGAACGCAACGGGCTGCACTTTGTCCACCATCGTGAGAAGAACCGGTGGGCAGCAGTGAAATTCCAAAAATAATAAAGGTCAATACTAAAAAGCTAAAGGTCAATATCAGGAAGCTAAAGTTGACCTTTAGCGTTCTATACAAGGAGTTTTCAACGTAAGCTCCAAAAGTTCCTCCATTGTACCATTAAAGACGTTCAAATCCACCTCTTCTTCAATACCGGGCACAGTGCCTACATCCGTGTGCTGCCAAAAGTGCCACTTGCCCTCATAACGCACGGAATCTACATAATAATGGGCTATCCAATAAGGATAAGCATTGAAAATGGAATCGCTGAGATAGCGTTTCTTGAATTTATAGGAAGTATAAAGAATAGGCTTTACGCCGTAATGCGCCTCTACCCTATCCAGCCAAGTCTTGACTGCCGTTTTAAGTTCCTGCGGTGACTGCTTGCCGGTAGTCTCCACATCAAGTACGGGAGGCAGGTCTCCCTTTGCCAGCTGCACGGTACGGATAAAGAAATCGGCTTGCTTGCGGGCATCGGTCTTAGGGATAAAATAATGATAGGCACCACGGATAAAACCGTATTTACGCGCCTGGCCGAAGTTCTGCGTAAACGTATCGTCACCATGATCGCCGCCTTCGGTAGCTTTCAGAAAAATAAAGTGAATGGGAAATTGGGCTTCTCTATTATGTGTCAGGAGTTCCCAATCTATCTTTCCCTGATAGTGGGATATGTCTATGCCATGCACCTCATAGTTGCAAGGCATACATACACCGTAACCTTTCTGACCATAACAAGGCTTCCAGCGATAAGCATAAGGACGAATGAAAAACCAGTAAAAGCCGGTAGAAAAAACAAGAATGATACAGACCGCCAAAAGATTGCGCAACCATACGGGCATGGTACGTGGCTGCATTTTCTTCTTGCTCCGCGGAGAGGAAGAACGACGGGCGGCAGTAGTTTTACGCCGGATATTTGTGGAGGTCTTGGTTGCCATGAGCAAAGGAAAAGAAAGGGCGGAATGAACCGCCCCTCCGTTTTATTGTCAACTTGTTGATGCATCAACTTATTTAGCCTGCTCCAGCTGCAAAGTCTTCGTAGCCTGGTCGCAAACTTCTGTCGGACCGAAGTACTGGATAGGGCCTGGATAAACGTAGTCTGTTTCCATAGCCCAACGGTCACGCTGAGCAGCGAATGCCTTGAACGGAGCACCGTCCAGCTTCACCAGAGCCTTCTGGATAACTGGCTTCATTTCACCGTGGCGACGTTCCATGTTCATCATCATAGTGATGGGCACACCGCCTGCAATCCATTCTTCGGCAGGAGCAGTAGTGTTGCGTACAGAAGACATGTAACCGGTCTTTCCGTTAGCAATCAATGCAGATGCTGCATAACCCAAAGAGTAGCAGTAGTCAGCGTCGAAGTTAGACGGAGCAGCGCAACGTCCTTCGTAACCGAAGAAGTGGTGCTGTGCAGCAAACTTGCCTACGAACTTGCCCTCTTCTTTCCACTGAGCCAGCTTAGTGCCAACCATTTCGGACAGCAACTTTTCTGTTTCAATCAGAGATACCTGTACGTTTCCGTGCGGGTCGCGGTCCAGAGACAACTGGCGAGCCACGCCTTCGGGCAAGCTTGCGTAGATGGCCGCATTCTCCGGAGAGAGTTTACGGATGATATAATCGCGTTGGTGAGATTTCTTAATTTGAGCAAACTCTTCTGCATTGGCAGCAAGGAAGTCGTTCAACTCAGCAATCAGACGCTTCATGGCCGGGATGAATTCAACCAATCCTTCGGGGATAAGAACCGTACCGAAGTTGTTACCCTGGGCTGCACGTTCAGCAACGACCTTGGCAATGCTGGTCACGATGTCGTCCAAAGACATATCCTTAGCTTCAACCTCTTCAGAGATGATACACATATTGGGTTGAACCTGCAATGCACATTCCAAAGCGATATGAGAAGCGGAACGTCCCATCAACTTGATGAAGTGCCAGTATTTACGAGCAGAGTTACAGTCACGTTGGATGTTGCCGATTACTTCAGAGTAAGTCTTGCAAGCAGTATCGAAACCGAAAGAAGTTTCAATCATATCATTCTTCAAGTCACCGTCGATGGTCTTGGGGCAACCTATTACCTGCACGCCATAATTCTTGGCAGCATAGTATTCAGCCAGTACGCAAGCATTAGTGTTGGAGTCATCGCCACCGATGATAACCAATGCCTTGATGCCGAGTTCTTTCAGGATTTCATAACCTTTCTCAAACTGTTCTTCCTTTTCCAGCTTGGTACGGCCCGAACCGATGATGTCAAAACCACCCGTATTGCGGTATTCATCAATGATGTCAGCAGTCAGTTCCATATAATTATGGTCAACCAAGCCGCCAGGACCCAGAATAAAGCCATACAATTTGCTGTCTTTGTTCAGCTTCTTGATACCGTCGAAAATACCGGAAATCACATTGTGACCGCCAGGAGCCTGTCCACCGGAAAGGATAACACCCACGTTCATTGCGGGGAAGTTAACCACCTCATCGGTAGTTTCAAACTTAATCAAAGGCATTCCGTACGTATTGGGGAACAATTTCTTGATTTCTTCCTGGTCAGCAACAGACTGAGTAGCTGCGCCTTCTGCAGCCTTAACAGTTCCTTTCAGCGCTTTCGGAAGTTTGGGCTGATAGGCAGCCCTTGCAATTTGCAATGCACTTTTAGTCATTTCTCTTAATTATTTAAAGGTGTTAGTAAAGTTCCGTTTAAAAGCGTCGCAAATTTCGCTTTTTTTCGTAAGATATGCAAACGAGAGGCCGAAATAATGTATAAAATGACATTTATCGTTTTTTATCCTAAAATAAAAAGGAGAAGAAAGCAATTAACTGATTTATTGTGTTATCTTTGCCGCAAAGTTTGAGTTACGAGTCGTTATCGCATTGTTCTTCTTTTAATATACAACTATTATTAGGCGGTCTCTTCCATAATTATTCTCCATACTCCAATTTAATAATTACAATTAATTAAAATTTCAAATGAACATTTACATTTCAGGTTTAAATTTCAGCACAACAGACGCTGACTTAAACGATTTATTTTCAGAGTACGGAGAAGTTTCTTCTGCAAGAATCATTACAGACAGAGAAACAAGAAGATCCAGAGGTTTCGGTTTCGTAGAAATGCCGGACGATGCAGCAGGCCAAAAAGCCATTGACGAATTGAACGGTGCTGAATTTGACCACAAACAAATCTCGGTAAACGTGGCACGCCCCCGCGAAGAAAGACCTTCCAATGGCGGCAATCGCGACAGAAGAGGCGGTTACAACTCTAGAAGATATTAATATTCTTAACTACTGACAAAAGCAGGAGGTGTTGTAGCAATACCCCCTGCTTTTTTTATAACTCAATAAATAAAAATACATGGCCAAATCCATCTCCGCAGACAAGCGTGAAAATGAAAAGAAAAGACTCGCCCGACGAGCTGAAAAACAAAAAAAGAAAGAAGAAAAAAAACTATCCAACAAAGCCAATAGCTTTGAAGATATGATTGCCTATGTTGACGAAAACGGCATGATAACCTCTACTCCTCCGGCAGAAAACACTCCCAAAGAAGAAATAAAGCTGGAAGAAATCGTCATATCAACTCCCAAAAAAGACAAGGAAGAACCGGTCATCCGCAGAGGACGTATCGAGTTTTTCAATGAATCGAAAGGCTTCGGCTTCATCAAGGACTTATCCGGGGTCGAAAAATACTTTTTCCACATTAACAATGTGCTGACAGATATAGCAGAAAACAATATTGTGACGTTCGACCTCGAACGTGGCCTTAAAGGCATGAATGCCGTAAACGTAGCTCTTGAAGTAGAAAAGGCAAAGGAAAAGAAAGAAAACAAGGAGACTCTAAATACAGAATCCTAGATGAAATAAGCCAATTATAGAACAAGGGCGTGTATATACCATCAAATATTTCGGTACATACACGCCCTTGCTGTTTTCTTTAATCACACGTCATTCGGTTTGCCAGCCACCCCCCAATGCCTTATAGACATTTACCATGGCAATAAGTTCGTCGCGGATGGCATTGCTCACCCCTATTTGGGCATCGAAATAACCACGCTGGGCATCGAGCACATCCATATAATTGATGACGCCGTTGATGTATTGCAACTGTGCCAAATCCACATATCCCTTGGCAGAACGTTCAAGTTTGGCACGCAGTTGGTAGACCTCCTTTATCTTATTGAAATCCACAATGGCATTCTGCGCTTCCTTAAAAGCATTCAGCACTGTCTTTTCATAGCTATGCACTTCGGCTTCAAAAGAAGCCTTCTGTGCATTCAATGCAGCACGGTTCTTTCCCCAACCGAAAAGTGGTGCCAAGACTGCCCCATTCAATAAGGAATAGGGAGATTCCAGGAAATTGGATAACACATCACTTTCCAATCCAAATTGTCCGGTCAGGGCCAAACGGGGGAACATATTGGTATAAGCAACTTTCACTCTGGCATGTTCAGCCCTCAACTGCTGCTCCGCCACACGGACATCGGGGCGACGTTCCAACAAATCGGAAGGCAGACCTACCGGTAAGGACTCCGGCACATCCAGTTCCTGCAGAAAATTGACACGCTTGATACGGGTAGGGAATTCCCCCACAAGGAAGGATATATCATTTTCTTTCAGAGAGATACGGCGTTCCAAATCCGGAACAAGAGTAGCCGTACGAGCCAACTCCACTTGAGCCTGTTGATAAGAGGTCTCCGAGGTCAGCCCTCCTTCAAAACGGATACGCGCCAAGCGCACTCCCTCTTCACGCGCCTTTTGTGTCTGGCGCACAATCTCCAGTTCCGTATCAAGGGCTACCAGCTCATAATAAGCCTGCGCCACTTCGGCAACGATGGTCATGCGCAACGCACGCTGCGCCTCCACACTTTGCAAATATTCGGCCACAGCAGCCACTTTCTTCCATCTCAAGTTTCCCCAAAGGTCCAGTTCCCAAGAGAGCAACGCCTTGGCTTCGTAAGTATTGCCTACATCACGGCTATGACCACCGTAATTCTCCACCTCGCGCTCAGCCTCCACCTTTCCGGTGAGCTGCGGCAGAAGGTTGGCAACACTGATACGTTTTTGGGCAGCCATCTCCTTGACACGGGAAGCTGCAATCAGCATGTCTTTGTTATATTCCAGAGCACGGTCTATCAAAGCACGCAGCGTGCTGTCCGTATAAACCGCCTGCCACTGTTCATCGGCTATGCTCATGCTATCCTGCTGCTGTGCCAGGCTATCCGGCAATGCCATCTCCGGACGCACATAGCTCTTGCCCACCTTGCATGAGGTAAGGGCAAACATACTCAGCAACAAAATAATATATATGTTCTTTCTTTTCATAAACGTTGTCTTTAAAATCAGTCTTTCTTAATCTTATGCTGCACTTTGGCTTTTGTCTTGTATACCAGGACAAAGAAGAACGGTACAAGCACAATACCGAATACAATGGCAAATATCATTCCGAAGAAAACACCCGTACCGATGGCCTGACGGCTCGCCGAGCCCGGTCCGCTTGCCAACACCATAGGAAGCATTCCCAATACAAAGGCGAGGGAAGTCATCAGGATAGGCCGGAAACGGAGTTGGGCAGCATGGATGGCAGACTGTATCAAGTCTCCTCCCTTGTCAACCTGCACCTTGGCAAACTCCACAATCAAAATGGCATTCTTTGCCGCAAGCCCCACCAGCATCACCAAGCCGATCTGGAAATAAATATCATTCTCCAATCCGCATATCACAACGCCCAGATAGGCACCCAAAGCGGCAACCGGCAGTGAAAGCAATACAGCGATAGGCACCGTCCAACTTTCATATTGCGCAGCCAAAAAGAGGAATACGAAAAGGAATACCAGCGTAAGCACAAGACCCGTCTGTCCTCCCGCCTTCTTTTCCTGATAGGAAAGGCCACTCCACTCCAGACCGATATTGTCCGGCAAGTGGTTACGTGCAATCTGCTCCATAATCTCCATTGCCTGGCCGGAACTGTAGCCTTGTGCCGCAGAACCGCGGATGACGGCAGTGGTAAACATATTGAAACGCTTGATACTGCCCGGACCGGTGGTATAAGAGGCATTTCCCAAGGAAGTAAGCGGCACCATCACTCCGTCCTTTGCCTTTACAAAGAACAAGTTGATATTGTCCTTATGCTCACGATAAGGAGCCTCGGCCTGGATATACACCTTATATATACGGTTGAACATATTGAAGTCATTCACATATACTGAACCGGTATAGGCCTTCATGGTAGAGAATACATCCGCCAGGGGCACACCCAGCATTTTCACCTTATCACGGTCCACATCAAAATAAAGTTGCGGTATTTCAGACTGCAAGGATGATGAAAGCCCCGTCAGCTCCTTATGCTTCTGGGCATAATACATCAGCGTATCTGCCGCCTGCACCAAGTTGTCAAACGTCGCCTCTCCACGCGCCTCAAGCTGCATTTCGAAACCTCCCGAGGTACCCAATCCCGGAATGACCGGAGGCGTGGAAAGATAGACCTTGCATTCGGGATATTCCTTCAAATCCTTCTCCACATTCTCCATTATCTTATCGATGGAAATCCCCTTACGCTCTTCCCACGGTTTCAGAATAACCGTCAGCTCACTGCGTGCCTGGTTGCTACCCACACGGGGGCTGCTACCCGTCACGTTCTGCACATAGGCCACATAGGGATTCTTCTCCAAGTATTGCACGGCACGGTCGGTCACCACACGGGTTCGCTCCAAAGTAGCACCTTCCGGCAACTCCAACTCTATCTTAAAATAGCCCTGGTCTTCTACCGGCAGGAAGCTGGTAGGCACCAACCGGTGGATAATGAAAATGGCAACCAGTACCAGGCCGAACGCACTCATCAAGCGGCGGGGATTCCTGATGACCCGGTTAATGACAGCCACGTATTTGTGATTGCCCAAGTTCAGCCATTCATTGATTTTGCGGAAAACTATGTTCTTTTTCTTTCCACTGTCGGGCTTCAATATGAGCGAACACATGACGGGACTAAGCGTCAGGGCCACTACCGTAGAAAGCAATACGGAAACGGCGATAGTAATGGTAAACTGACGGTATAACTGTCCGGTGATTCCGCTCAAGAAACTTACCGGCACAAACACGGCACAGAGCACCAACGATGTGGCAATCAAGGCACTTGCCAATCCGTTCATCGCCTTTTTGGTAGCTTCATACGGGCTCAATTTCTCCGTCTCCATAAGATGTTCTACATTCTCCACCACCACAATGGCATCATCCACCACAATACCGATGGCGAGAATCAATCCAAGCAAAGTCAGTATGTTCAGAGAGAAACCGAAAATAAGCATGAAACCGAAGGTACCAATCAGGGAAATAGGTACCGCAACAATCGGTATCACCGTCGCACGCCAACTTTGCAAGGATAGAAATACAACCAGCACCACCAGAATCAGCGCTTCGAACAACGTCTTGTACACTTCGTGAATGGATTCGGAAATATAAGTCGTCATGTCGAAGGGAATCTCATAACTCATCCCCTCAGGGAAATTTGCACTGATTTCCTCCATAGCAGCCTTTACGCTCTTTGCAACTTCCATTGCATTGGCCCCGGGAAGCATATAGATACCGAGAACGGCAGCATTCTCACCGTTGATGCCACTCTCCGTGCTATATGAAGATGCTTCCAATGAAACACGCGCCACATCGCGCAGACGGATAATGGAACCGTTGGCATTGGCACGGACCACAATGTCCTCAAACTGCTTTGCCGAACTTAAGCGTCCCTGGGTAGTGATAGGGATAGTAATGTCGAGTCCCTTCACCGGCTGTTGTCCCAAAACACCCGCAGCAGACTCACGGTTCTGGTCCTTCAGGGCATTCTGCAAATCCTGCACCGTCAGTCCGAAGTTGGCAAGTTTGTCGGGCAACGCCCATATCTGCATGGCATAGTAGCGGCTACCGATGTTGGAAACACGTCCCACACCGGGGATACGGCGCAACAAGTCGAGTACATTGATAGTAGCAAAGTTACTCAAATAAATTTCGTCGAACTTCGGGTCACTGGAAGTCAGACAGATAGTCATCAATTGGCTGGGAGCCTGCTTTTCCACAGAAATACCGTTCTGAATCACTTCGGCTGGCAAACGGCTCTCCGCCAGTTTCACACGGTTCTGTATTTCTACGGCAGCCAAATCCGGGTCGGCAGACACGTCGAAAGTGACCGTAGCTGAAAATCCTCCGGAATTAGAACTGTTGGACTCCATGTACAGCATACCGGGAGTACCGTTTATCTCTTGCTCGATAGGGGTTGCCACCGCCTGCGAAACAGTCAATGCACTGGCTCCCGGATAGGAAGCACTGATTTTCACTACGGGAGGCGTTATCTGCGGATATTGGTCTACCGGCAGCATGGTCAGGCCAATGATACCGACAATTACAATCACAATCGATATCACCGCCGAGAATACCGGGCGGTCTATAAAGAAACTTACTTTCATAACATCATTACTTTGAAGGGTTGTTGTCCTTTGATTTATTCTCAGCCGGAGTAGTCTGCTTCGTTTCGGAAACAACCTGCTTGTTCAGAGAATCACTCGTCTGCTCTTCCTCCTTTTTAGGAACGGCAGCCTGGGCACGTACTTTCATACCCGGAGTCAGCTTGTGGAAACCTTCAGTCACAATTTGTTCTCCGGCAACCAGACCACGCTCAACCACCCAATTGTTGCCAAATTCAGGTCCCAGTTCAATGAAACGCTTTTCAACCGTAGAGTCCCGGCGCATCACAAAAATATATGCACCACCTTTCTCAATGGTAACCGCCTTTTGAGGAACGGCGACAGCACCCTCACGTACATCCAGCAATAGCTTAACCTTTGTAAACTGCCCCGGTAACAACACTTTGTTAGGGTTCGGCATTTCGGCACGCACGGAGAATGTTCCGGTCTGAGGGTCCACCTGAGGTTCGGCAAAATCCACATAGCCCTTATAAGGATAGACGGTATTATCCGCCAAAGTAATCGTAATGTTCGGCTGCCAGGAACGTGTAGAGTCCTGACGCCCTATATCGATATTCCGTTCCTTGCTTTTCAGGTAATCCAATGCCGTCATGCTGAAATCTACCAGAACCGTATCACTTTTCACAACCGTAGCCAGCAAGGACTTGCCTCCCGGTCCGACCAATGTTCCCAAATCCACATTTCTTTCACTGATATGTCCCGATAGCGGAGAACGGACCAACGTATATCCCAATTCCAATTCAGCCTGGTCCAAATCGGCCTGGCTCATCGCTACTGAGGCTTCTGCAGTCTCGTAAGCAGCCTGGGCATTGTCCAAATCCAGCTGGCTGGCAGCGTTCTGCGCATAGAGGGGGCGGATACGCTCCAAATCGCGCTTTGCCTTCAATGCCTGCGCTTCATCCTTCTTTAACTGTGCACGAGCTTTGTCAGCCTTTGCCCTATACTGGTCCTGGTTTATCACAAAAAGTACCTGGTTCTTGGTGACATATGTTCCTTCTGCGAAAAGCATATTCTCCAAATACCCTTCCACACGCGCACGTACCTCTACAAACTGCTGAGCGCGAATACGTCCCACGTACTCGCCATATATCTCCACATCTCCTTTTTCCGCAGATTCCACAATCACGGTAGGAGCTTCCGATTCCACCTTCTTAGGCCAAGTCAGAATAACGTAACCTGCCAACAATACCGCCATGCAGGCAACCATCATCAGCAACCTCTTCTTCTTTAGTTTCAATTCTTTTTTCGTAAAAAACTGTCTCATGCTTGTTTGTATATTAAATTTAACCCTGTTTCTTTCTATTAAAGCAAATCCGATGCCAATCTATCACCATCTCATCCATTACGTCTAACAAACTATATATCAAGCAGAAAAGCAGACGGCAGTTCTTTATTCATGGTGGCATCCTCCATTTTTCCCTGTGGAATGTGTCCACAGTTTGTGGAATAATTCCACAAAACTACTAAATTAAAAACACATAAAAACCCTTTTTTGCTCTACACTAACAAAGAAAAACATTATCTTTACCGAAAATAATTCAGATTATTCATTTTAAACGTAAAGATTATGGCAAGTAGAAAAGAACTAAAGAAGAATATAAACTATATTGCAGGTGAATTGTTCACAGAGTGTCTTGTAAACAGCTTATATGTGCCTGGAACAGACAAACAAAAAGCCGATGAACTGATGGCTGAAATTCTGAAAATGCAAGATGAATTCATAAGCCGCATCAGCCACACCGAGCCAGGAAATGTAAAAGGTTTCTACAAAAAACTTCGTGCTGACTTCAATGCAAAAGTAGACGAAATTATTGACGCAATGGGCAAACTGAAATAAGATGAAGAAAGCCTTTTATAGCTTCATTTATTATCGCCTGCTGGGCTGGAAGACAAACGTGACGGTGCCTGACTACGACAAATGTGTAATTTGTGCGGCACCCCATACTTCCAATTGGGACTTATTTATCGGTAAATTGTTTTATGGTGCCATCGGCCGCAAGACCAGTTTCATGATGAAAAAGGAATGGTTCTTTTTTCCTCTGGGACTGATATTCAAAGCCGTTGGCGGCATTCCGGTGAACCGGGGACGTAAATCTTCCTTAGTGGACCAAATGACCGAAAAGTTTGCAAACAGCAAGCATTTCCACCTGGCTATTACACCGGAAGGAACCCGTAAAGCCAATCCCAACTGGAAGAAAGGTTTTTATTACATAGCACTTAAAGCACAAGTGCCCATCATGCTTATCGGGATTGATTATCCTTCCAAGACCATCTCCTCTACCAAGGCTGTCATGCCTACCGGAGACATCGAAAAGGATATGCGCGAGATAAAACTGTACTTCAAGAACTTTAAAGGAAAAAATCCCGAAAATTTTGATTTAGGAAATATCTAATCAGGTATTAAGCATTAATGCCATGCGAATAAGCATCTTGCAAACAGACATTGTCTGGGAAAATAAACAAGAAAATCTCCGTCGTCTCCGCGAGAAGTTAGAAACTCTTCGTGGAACAACGGAGATTGTTGTTTTACCGGAAACATTCTCCACCGGCTTTAGTATGAACACCGCCAGCTTGGCCGAACCCACAACGGGAGAAACCATCGCAACACTGCGCCAATGGTCCGAAGAGTACCGGCTTGCTCTTGCCGGCAGCTATATTGCCTGCGAAACAGCCTCGGAAGGCGGAAAGCCATCCTACTACAACCGCGCATTCTTCCTTACGCCCGAAGGCAATGCTTACTATTACGACAAACGCCACCTCTTCCGGATGGGGCACGAGACAGAACATTTCACCCCCGGCAACCGGCGTCCCATCATCCGATATCGCGGCTGGAACATACTGCTGCTTGTATGCTATGACCTTCGTTTCCCGGTCTGGAGCCGCAATACGAGCAATGAATACGACCTCCTGATTTACGTCGCCAACTGGCCCATTCCCCGCCGGAAAGTCTGGGACATCCTGCTGCAAGCGCGCGCGCTGGAAAACATCAGTTATGTCTGCGGTGTCAACCGTATCGGCAAGGACGGCAGAGACATTCCACACAGCGGAGGCAGTGTGGTCTACTCTCCGAAGGGGGAAGTGCTTGCCACTGTGCCCAACAACGAAGAGGCGATTGCCACCGCCTCCCTCAACCTTTCCTCCCTGCAGGAGTTCAGGCTAAAGTTTCCCGCTTGGAAAGATGCGGACGAGTTCGTTATTTCTTCAAATAATAGTTCACAGTAGTCACTACACGTACGCTTTTTATATAAGGAGTATAGGCATCGCGGTCACTTATGGAGAACTGCCCTTGCGAGGCATTGCGGATTTTCCCCAGTTCACTGTCCGAATCCTTGGCAAACTTCTCGGCTGCAGCACGAGCGTTCTTCGTGGCCTCCTCTATCATTCTGGGCTTCACTTCGTTGAGACCGGTGAATTCATAAGACACATTATATTTATAATCCCCTCCCGTGATGGCAATACCCTGCTTCAAGAGTTCAGCCTGCCCCGACATGAGCTTACGCACCCTATCCACATTCTTGGAAGTGACAGTGATGACAGACGTGGCATTATAACGATAGGCCACGTTGCGGTCAACGTAACGTTCGGCCTGCATATCAATCACTTCGGGCGGTGCAATACTGATTTCCTCCTTCTCAATACCGTTGTTTTCAAGGAAACTCACGACGGCAGCGTTTTTCTTCTCCATATTGGCATAAAGCAGTGCAGGGTCATTACCTATGTCTTTGTAGACAAGAGGCCAGACTACCTTGTCGGCAGGCACTTCCATTTCGGCCAGCCCTTTCACACTGACCACACGGTCCTTATTCACAAAATTGTTGATACCGCCTTTTACCATGATTCCCAACAAAAGCAGCCCCACGGCTATGATGGCTGCTTCTACTTTCCAGCTTTTCATACATTGATATTTTAGAGTTTATAAACACACACAAATATAACAAACCCAAACGACAAAAAGTGCGATGAATGGTCTATTTTTATATGATTATCCTCACTTATACCCCAAACGAACGAGACATTATACAAAATGCACCAAATCCTCTTTTTTAGAGTATTTAATGAAAATACCCAAAAGAAGGAGTACATCTTCTCCAAAAAGTACCTATTTTTGTCCTTCGAAACAATGTCAAAGCGACAACATGATTAATTTAATAATTCTAACCCCTAAATCCTATGTTGACCCAACGTAAAATCCATACTCACGGTGGCGGTTGGCCGTGACTTTATGGAATGACCGAAGACACTTTCCGTACAACCGTCAAAACCCATATGAGATATGGGACGACCAGTATTTCTTAATTAATCTTCAGCAATATGCGGATGAACATTGTTTTTTGTATATTTGTTGATTGAAAGAACAGTTCAATACTTAATCATTTATTAATAATAAATTTTATGAAAACCAATCTAAGCTCTCAAATCACTCTCAACAGAGTCTCCCCCAGGTACTATAGACCTGAGAATGCATTTGAACGGTCGGTATTGACCCGACTGGAAAAAATCCCGACTGATATTTATGAGTCTGCAGAAGAAGGCGCCAACCAGATTGCCCTTGACATTGCACAGTTAATCCGTGACAAGCAAAAGGCGGGACGTTTCTGTGTCTTGGCACTGGCAGGCGGTAACTCTCCGCGCAATGTATATGCAGACTTGGTACGTATGCACCAGGAAGAGGGATTAAGTTTCCGCAACGTAGTCATATTCAACCTCTACGAATATTATCCATTAGCTCCCAATGCCATCAACAGCAACTTCAACGCATTGAAGGAAATGCTGATAGACCATGTGGACATTGACAAACAGAATGTTTTCACCCCCGACAGCACCATCGCCAAAGACGCCATCTTTGAATATTGCCGTCTTTACGAGCAGCGCATTGAAAGTTTCGGTGGCTTAGACATCGCTTTGCTGGGCATTGGCCGTGTAGGTAATATAGGTTTCAATGAACCGGGTTCACGCCTGAACTCTACCACTCGTCTGATATTGCTGGACAACGACTCCCGCAATGAAGCTTCCAAGATGTTCGGTAGCATTGAAAATACCCCCATCAGCTCCATCACCATGGGAGTAGCCACCATCCTCTCGGCAAAGAAAATATATCTGCTGGCATGGGGTGAGGAGAAAGCGCAAAAGGTGAAAGAATGCGTTGAAGGTCCGGTAACAGATACTATCCCTGCATCTTATCTGCAGACTCACAACAATGCACATGTAGCTATCGACTTGTCTGCCGCCGCCAATTTGACGCGTATCCAACGCCCCTGGCTGGTAACCTCCTGCGAATGGAACGACAAGCTCATCCGCAGTGCCATCGTCTGGTTGTGCCAACTCACCGGAAAACCCATTCTGAAACTGACCAACAAGGACTACAACGAAAACGGTCTGAGCGAACTGCTGGCATTGTTCGGCTCAGCCTATAACGTGAACATCAAGATATTCAATGACCTGCAACATACCATCACCGGATGGCCGGGCGGCAAGCCGAATGCTGACGACACCTATCGTCCTGAGCGTGCAAAGCCCTATCCAAAACGTGTGGTCGTATTTTCTCCGCATCCCGATGATGACGTTATCTCCATGGGAGGCACCATCCGTCGTCTGGTAGAGCAGAAACATGACGTGCATGTGGCTTACGAAACTTCCGGTAACATTGCCGTAGGCGATGAAGAAGTTATCCGCTTCCTGCACTTCATCAACGGGTTCAACCAAATCTTCAACAACAGCGAAGACCAGGTCATCAATGACAAATATACTGAAATCCGTAAATACTTGAAGGAGAAGAAAGACGGTGACATGGATACACGCGACATCTTGACCATCAAGGGACTGATTCGCCGTGGCGAGGCACGCACTGCATGTACATACAATAATATCCCTCTGGATCACTGTCATTTCCTTGACCTGCCATTCTACGAAACGGGCAAGATACAGAAGAATCCTATCAGCGAAGCAGACGTGGAAATTGTACGCAACCTATTGCGTGAAGTGAAACCCCATCAGATTTTCGTTGCCGGCGACCTGGCCGACCCGCACGGCACACACCGTGTTTGTACGGACGCCGTATTTGCCGCCATTGACTTGGAAAAAGAAGAAGGTGCCAAATGGTTGAAGGAATGCCGCATCTGGATGTACCGCGGTGCATGGGCCGAATGGGAAATCGAAAACATCGAGATGGCTGTGCCCATCAGCCCGGAAGAACTGCGTGCCAAGCGTAACTCTATCCTGAAGCATCAATCGCAGATGGAAAGTGCACCGTTCCTGGGCAATGACGAACGTCTGTTCTGGCAACGCAGCGAGGACCGTAACCGCGGAACAGCTGCCTTGTATGACAGCCTCGGACTTGCTTCCTATGAGGCGATGGAAGCCTTTGTGGAATACATTCCGCTATAAACGAATAAAATATTAACAATAGGATGAGATGTATTGCTCCGGCAATGCATCTCATTTTTTCATGTCTCAGCCTTCTTATATTCCCAAGGAATATTTGCAGATATAAAAACAATCAAATAATTTTGTTACTTATTTATCGAAACGACAAAACTTAAAAACAAACACCATTATGAAAAAGTATGCTATCAACATCCTTGTCATTTTATTCCTACTCACGCCATTTACATTGTTTGCAAATGGATGCCATGCCAATAACGACACCATCAAAGTATTGGCAATAGGCAACAGCTTTTCACAAGATGCAGTAGAGCAATATTTGCACGAACTGGGAGAAGCTGAAGGTATCACCATGATTATCGGCAATATGTTTATCGGAGGATGTTCACTGGAACGGCACGTACAAAACATACGCAACAACGCTCCGGCCTATGCCTATCGCAAAGTAGAGAAAGACGGGGAAAAAACAGAAACCCGGTCAATGACTATTGAGAAAGCACTGGCCGATGAGAAATGGGACTATATCAGTGTTCAGCAGGCCAGCCCTTTGTCTGGTATCTATGACAGCTACAAAGCTTCCCTACCTGAATTGGTTAACTATATCAGGGAACGAATTGGAAAGGAAACCGTATTAATGATGCACCAGACATGGGCTTATGCTACCAATGCCAACCACACCGGATTCAAAAACTATGACCAGAACCAAATGAAAATGTACACCAGCATTGTGGATGCAGTAAAGAAAGCCGCCAACCTGGTGGGTATCAAGAAAATTATCCCTTCGGGAACCGCCATACAAAATGCACGTACCTCCTTTATCGGCGACCATATGAATAGGGACGGATACCACCTTGACTTAACCATAGGCAGATATACAGCTGCCTGCACATGGTTTGAGGCATTGACCCATCAGAATGTAACAGAAAACCCATATTCTCCCGAAGGAATGGACCCAATCCATAAGAAAGCAGCTCAAATGGCTGCGCACAACGCCATCCTCTATCCGGACAAAGTTACGGAACTGACAGAACTGAAAAAGATTGCCGATTAATGCTTTTTAATTCTTAAGACTTACTTATATGTCTGCAAAATAATAAAAAGAAAGTAACCCGCTCATCAGTGAAGCTTTCTTTTATGTACTTTTGCACGCACCACCGTCTGGTAAAAGCAGATATTGGCAACTTCAATATTTCATCAGTATGAAAAAACTTATCCTAACCGGCATATGGCTCTTGTGTGGATTCCTCCTTCCGGCACAAGAACTAGAGCAGAATGTGGAAGAACGCCTCCAGACATTCTTTAGGGAATACACCACCCATACGGCCAACATCGGTACCTGCAAGCTGGATAGTTTCCGCATTGACTTCCGGAAGAAGAAATTGCTTGTCTATACAAACGAGCGCTTTGCCTACCAGCCTCTACGGCCTGAAACCGTTGATGCCATTTACCGCCATCTGGGACAAATCCTGCCAGGACCGGTGAACTATTTCGACCTCACCGTCTTTGCTGACGGGAAGAGCATCGAAGAGCTTATCCCCAACCTCTACCGGAAAGGGAAGAAAGACAAGGCACGTCTGTTCAGCCACCTGGAATACAAAGGTACCCCCTGGGTAACCCGTACCTCGCGCCCCTACGACATCACCCGCGGACTGGAAGGACGCCACATCGCCCTTTGGCAAAGCCACGGGAAATATTATATCAATGACAAGGACAAATGGGGATGGCAACGCCCGAGGCTGTTCTGCACTACAGAAGACCAGTTCACCCAATCCTTCATCCTGCCCTACCTCCTGCCCATGCTAGAGAATGCAGGAGCCAATGTATTCACTCCCCGCGAAAGGGACACGCAGAAGCAGGAAGTCATCGTAGACAATGACGGTAGCCTGAGCGGACATGGAGGACAAGGTTCCCTTTATCTGGACGTGAAAAGCCGGAAAGCACGTTGGGAACAGACCTCCCGACCCGGATTTGCCCAACGGAAACGAATCTATCAGGACAATGAAAACCCTTTCCTCTCCGGCACGGCACGCTTTACCAAAACTGAAAAGAAGAAAGACAAGGCTTTTGCCGAATGGGTACCCGATATTCCGGAAACGGGAGAATATGCTGTATACGTATCTTACCAAACACTGCCGGGCAGCGTAAGCGATGCCAAATATCTTGTATTTCACAATGGAGGCGTCACGGAGTTCAAGGTGAACCAGCAAATAGGAGGCGGCACATGGGTGTACCTCGGCACATTCACTTTTGACAAAGGCCGGAACGACTACGGCATGGTGGTATTGAGCAACGAAAGCAAAGAGAAAGGCGTGGTCTGTGCCGATGCCGTCCGCTTTGGAGGGGGCATGGGCAACATTGCCCGCGGGGGACAAACCAGCGGCTTGCCCAGATACCTGGAAGGCGCACGCTACTTTGCCCAATGGGCAGGCATGCCCTATCCCGTCTATGGAGGCTATGAGGGAAAGAATGATATGAACGACGACATCAACGTACGTTCCCGTACAGTGAATTACCTTGCAGGAAAATCACTATTCAACCCGACGGAAGAAGGTTTGGGCATCCCCTTTGAAATGAGTATGGCCCTGCATAGCGATGCCGGTTTCAGTAAGGAAGATGAGATTATAGGCACTCTCGGCATTTATACCACCAACTTCAACAACGGCCGGCTGCATGCCGGTACAGACCGCCATGCCTCCCGTGACCTTTCGGACATTCTGCTAACGCAGTTGCAGCGTGATATCCGCTCTACCTTCAACGTAGACTGGACACGCCGCAGCCTATGGAACCGCAACTACAGTGAAACACGCCTGCCCGCCGTCCCTTCCACCATCGTAGAACTGTTGTCGCACCAGAACTTCGCAGATATGCGCTTGGGACATGACCCTAACTTCAAGTTCACCGTCGGGCGTGCGCTCTATAAAGCTATTCTGCAATACATATGCAGCCAGCACGGCAGAGACTACGTTGTCCAACCCCTTCCCGTCAGCCACTTTGCCATCCGCTTCGGTCAAAAGAAGAATACTTTAGAGCTTTCCTGGCAAGGAGAGGAAGACCCGTTGGAGCCGACTGCCAAACCACGTGAATACATTGTATATACACGTATCGGTCGTGGAGGATTTGACAATGGCGTACGCGTCAGCTCCCCATCCCACACCGTAAAAATAGAACCGGGCATCGTCTATTCCTTTAAAGTAACCGCCGTAAACCGGGGTGGCGAAAGCTTCCCTTCGGAAATTCTTGCCGCCTACAAGGCAAAGCGTGAAAAAGGACAGATACTTATCGTCAACGGATTCGACCGCATCAGCGGGCCTGCCGTTATAGACACCCCCGATGCGGCAGGCTTCGACTTGTCACAAGATCCCGGCGTACCCTATCTCTATGACATCTCCCTCTGCGGCGCCCAGCAGAATTTTAGCCGGAAGGAAGCAGGACGACGTCTGGGAGAGAGCAGTGACGAATACGAAGGCATGAAAATCATCGGAAACACTTTCGATTACCCCTTCGTACATGGCAAAGCCATCCAGGCAGCCGGAAATTACAGCTTCGTCTCATGCAGCGACGAGGCTGTGGAAAAGGGCATCCTCTCATTAGAGGATTATCCGATAGTGGACTATATCCTCGGACTTGAGAAAGAAGACAATTCCAGCAATCCGGCACGCAATACCTACTACAAAACATTCTCCTCGCCCATGCAGCGCATACTGACTTCCTATTGCCAGTCGGGAGGTCATCTCCTGGTCAGCGGTGCCTACGTAGGCAGCGATATGGACAGCTCGCAGGGCAATAAAGAATTTATTCAGAATATCTTGAAGTACCGGCATGGCAACTCTCTGAAAACAGACGGGGACAAAATCGCTGTCCGGGGACTGGGGCATACCTTCACCCTTCCCCGCCTGCCGAATGAGCAAAGCTATCCGGTCACTTCCCCTGATTGCATCCTGCCCATGTCTCCCGCTTTTCCAGTCATGACCTATGCCATCGGCAACACACCCGCCGCCGTAGCCTATCAAGGCAGTGATTATCGCACTTTTGTCATGGGATTCCCTTTTGAAAGCATCCGGGAAGAAACATCCAGAAATGTAATTATGGCATCCATACTCCGCTTTCTCACCACAGATTACACAGATTAACACAGACAAAATAGCAATCCCTATAAATAATCTGTGAAAATCTGTGTAATCTGTAGTGAAAAAACTATCTTTGCTTCCATTAATCATTAAACATTAACCACTAAACATTAAACATCATGTACACTATACAAGCCAACCCCAGCGGAACCCGTAGTTTAGAAGTTTCTGAAGAGAATCTTGCCACCATCGAGAAATACGGCCTCTTCCGCCATCTCATCGACAGCAACGGTATTGTGGACGAAACCGTGCTCGACAAGTTGAAACTGAACATCCGCTCCCTCATCGCCTCGCAAGAGGAAGACAGCAAAGACCTGCTCGACCTCTGTATCGACGTTATCTATCACAACAACATGAAGGCCTTCGGACTACAACAGCTCATCAAGCTCTATCTGCAATGGCTTTCCCAACAAGACACCATAGAAGAAGAATAAATGAAAACCATCGACACCTGCGGACAACAGCATTACAGCCCTTTAATCCCTGCCATCAAAGCCATGTGCGAGGCCGGAAAAGGCGAGAAGCTGGAAATCATCATGGACGACGCTGCTGCCTTCAATGACATGAAAGAGTATCTTTCCGAGCAGCAGATAGGCTTCCGTGAGATTTACGACGGAGAACGGATGACATTACAGTTTTTAATGTGCAAATGAAAGAATATCGCCTTACAGACTGGCTTCCTACTACCAAGAAAGAAGTGGAACTGCGTGGTTGGGACGAATTGGATGTAATACTTTTCAGCGGTGACGCCTACGTGGATCACCCTTCTTTTGGAGCCGCCGTCATAGGCCGCATCCTCGAAGCAGAAGGATTGCGCGTAGCCATCATCCCCCAACCCAACTGGCGCGACGACTTGCGCGACTTCAAAAAACTGGGACGTCCCCGTCTGTTCTTCGGCATCAGTCCCGGCTGTATGGATTCGATGGTCAACAAATATACTGCCAACAAACGCTTGCGCAGTGATGACGCCTATACCCCGGATGCACGTCCGGATATGCGTCCGGAGTACCCTTCCATTGTATATACCCAGATATTAAAGAAGCTATTCCCCGATGTCCCCGTCGTACTGGGCGGCATCGAGGCAAGCATGCGCCGCCTGACGCACTATGACTATTGGCAGGACCGTGTACGCCCCAGCATCCTCCTCGACAGCGGAGCCGACTCACTCATCTACGGCATGGGAGAGAAACCGGTGGTGGAACTTGCGGAAAGGCTGAAACGCCAACAGACACAGATGGACGCCCCAAGCTTCAAAAAGCTCATCGCCGATATTCCCCAAATGGTTTACCTTGACAAGGAAGTAGTGGTACAAGAAGGGGATATCACCCTCTTTTCCCATGAAGAATGTCTGAAAGATAAAAAGAAAGAAGCTGCCAACTTCCGTCATATCGAGGAGGAAAGCAACAAATATACAGCATCCCGCATCTTGCAAAAGAGCGGCAAGCTGACGGTAGTAGTCAATCCTCCCTATCCCCCTTTGACGGAAGCTGAACTCGACCGTTCTTTCGACTTGCCATACACGCGCCTGCCCCATCCCAAATACAAGGGAAAACGTATTCCGGCATACGACATGATAAAGTTCTCCGTCAACCTGCATCGCGGATGTTTCGGAGGATGTGCCTTCTGCACCATCTCCGCACACCAGGGCAAATTCATCGTAAGCCGCAGCAAGGAGAGCATTCTGAAAGAGGTGAAAGCCATCACGGAGCTGCCAGACTTCAAGGGTTATTTGAGCGATTTGGGAGGCCCGTCGGCCAATATGTACCGCATGAAGGGACGGGATGAGGCCGTCTGCAGGAAATGTAAGCGTCCGTCGTGCATCTACCCCAAGGTATGCCCCAATCTGAATACAGACCACCGTCCGCTGCTTGACATCTATCATGCCGTAGATGCCCTGCCCGGCATCAAGAAGTCGTTCATCGGCAGCGGTGTACGCTATGACCTGCTGCTGCACCAGAGCAAGGACCCGAACACTAACAAAAGTACGCAGGAATATACCCGCGAGCTCATTGCCCGCCATGTCAGCGGTCGCCTGAAGGTAGCACCGGAGCATACGTCAGACCGCGTGCTCAACATCATGCGCAAGCCTCCGTTCAGCCAGTTCGGTGAGTTCAAGAAGATATTCGACAGAATTAACCGTGAAGAAGGACTGCGCCAACAACTCATCCCTTATTTCATCAGCAGTCATCCCGGATGCAAGGAAGAGGATATGGCGGAGCTTGCCGTCATCACCAAGCGACTGGACTTCCATCTGGAGCAAGTGCAAGACTTTACCCCTACTCCCATGACCGTTGCCACCGAAGCATGGTACACGGGCTTCCATCCTTATACGCTGGAACCGGTATTCAGTGCCAAAACGCAGCGCGAGAAACTGGCTCAACGCCAATTCTTCTTCTGGTACAAACCCGAAGAGCGCAGGAACATCATAAACGAACTGCGGCGGATAGGACGGACGGATTTGATAGACAAGCTATACGGGAAACGATAAAAATACGATATTTCCAAGAAACTCACAGCAACTGCATGAAACGATTCCTCCTCTGTCTATCCCTACTCTCCATCGGAGTGACAGGGATGCTGGCACAAAGCGAATGCCTACCGCAAAATTACAGCATCATCCTTGGTGGCGGTGTTTCCTTGCCCCATGTAGAAGGAAACCGCAACGACTTCTTCAGCAAGAACGGCAACCGGGTGGGATATGACCTCATGACAGAAGGCCGCTACTACATCACGCCCCTATTTGCCATGGGACTTCAATATGACTATCTGCGCATGGCCCGCCTGTCGGATAAGGCACATCTGCACTGCATACGCCCCAACATCACATACCGTCCCTTGTGGAGCAACGGTAATCAAGGACTGTTCCTATCATTCGGCATCGGGTATATGAACTATCAAGAACGGACATATAAACGCGGTGAACGGAACGGACACCTTTTCCATAAAGGATATTGTGGAATAACTTTCGCTGCAGGCTATGAGTTCCGCATCAGCTGTAAACTCTCGGGTATGATTCGCTGTGATTTCCTAACAGCAGACTGGTTTGCCAACCCCGATGCACGACTTTACAACACGGACGGCTATGATGACGGAGTAGATCATAGCTGGTTCAAAAACAACATCACTTTCTTCAATTTGGGATTCTCCTTGCAGTTCGGACGTTAGTGGCAGGAGTGGCAACAGTTACTCCTCCACCTGCATTGCCACTACCTCCTGCAACACACAGACAGCTTCTTCCACCGTCCTGACATCCTTCACCAGCATACTCCGTTTGTTGTTCTGCTCGCGCAGGTCGCAACGACGGGTATATTTCATCATGTAGGCAATGACCTTACCGAAAGCCTGGCTCTGATAGTACGGGCTGTCCGGATTGGAGACGAAGAACAGGGACATGCGCCCACCTTTCAGAAAGACTTTCTCCACGCCGAGGCGGGCAGCCAGGCGTCGCAAGGGAACGATGCGCAGCAGTTCTTCCGTTTCGGGAGGAATCGGGCCGAAGCGGTCTTCGAGGCGGGAACGGAAAGCATCCACATCCTTGTCGAGTGTCAATCCGTCCAACTCTCGGTAGAGCAACATACGCTCGCTGCTGCCAGTCACGTAATCGGCAGGCAACAGAAGTTCAAGGTCGCTTTCCACCTGGCATTCGTCGACAAACTGTTCTCCACTGATGACGCCTCCGTCTGCTTTCAGTTCTTCGGCATAAAGGTCGGCAAACTCGTCGGTCTTCAGTTCATGCACAGCTTCGGAGAGAATCTTTTGATAAGTCTCGTAGCCCAAGTCAGCAATGAAACCGCTCTGTTCGGCACCGAGCATATTGCCTGCACCACGGATGTCAAGGTCTTGCATAGCAATGTGGATGCCACTGCCCAGGTCGGAGAAGTTTTCGATGGCTTGCAGACGCCGCTTTGCTTCGGGAGTAAGGGAGGACAAAGGTGGTGCCAGCAGGTAACAGAAAGCTTTTTTATTGCTCCGCCCCACACGTCCGCGCATCTGGTGCAAATCACTGAGGCCGAAGTTCTGCGCCTGGTTGATGATAATGGTATTGGCATTGGGTATGTCGATGCCACTTTCGATGATGGTAGTGGCAAGCAGCACATCGTAATCGTAATTGACGAAATCAAAGATTATCTTCTCCAGTTCGGCAGGCTCCATCTGTCCGTGTCCGATACAGACACGGCAATCGGGAATGTGCCGCTCTATCATGGCCTTCAACTCAAACAGATTGGAAATACGGTTATTCACGAAGAATACCTGCCCGTTACGGCTCATCTCGAAATTGACGGCGTCGGCAATGATTTCCTCGTTGAAGGTGTGCACTTCCGTCTGGATGGGATAACGGTTGGGTGGCGGTGTCTGGATGACGCTCAAGTCGCGCGCACCCATCAGCGAAAACTGCAAGGTACGGGGAATGGGTGTAGCCGTCATGGTCAGCGTATCCACATTCACCTTCAATTGGCGAAGTTTCTCCTTGACGGAGACGCCGAACTTCTGCTCCTCATCAATAATCAACAAACCAAGGTCTTTGAACTTAACGTCTTTTCCCAGGATACGGTGGGTACCGATAAGAATATTCACTTCCCCTTCGGCAAGCCCTTTCACTACAGCCTTTGCCTGAGCAGCGGTGCGGGCACGACTCAGATACTCCACCCGGCAAGGCAAGCCTTTCAATCGCTCCTTGAAGGTCTGGAAATGCTGATAGGCAAGTACGGTAGTGGGCACTAGTACAGCCACTTGCTTATTGTCCGCCACAGCCTTGAAAGCGGCACGAACAGCCACCTCCGTCTTGCCGAAACCCACGTCACCGCACACAAGGCGGTCCATCGGGCGGGCACTCTCCATGTCAGCCTTCACGTCGGAAGTAGCCTTGCTTTGGTCGGGGGTATCCTCATAGATGAAGGAGGCTTCTAACTCCCGTTGCAGGAAGCTGTCGGGACTGTATTGGAAACCCTTCTCCTCGCGGCGTTGCGAGTAGAGTTTTATCAAGTCGCGGGCAATATCCTTTATCTTCGTCTTGGTGCGGTCTTTCAGCTTCTCCCAGGCTCCGGTGCCGAGCTTGTTGAGGTGGGGCGCTTCACCCTCCTTTCCCTTGTACTTGGAAACCTTGTGCAGAGAGTGGATGGAGACAAACACCACATCTTCGTTCTGATAGACAATCTTCATCACCTCCTGCGTGGTGTCACCGTTGGGGATACGTACCAGTCCGGCAAAACGCCCCACACCGTGGTCGGTATGCACCACATAGTCGCCGGGGGTGAATTGGTTCAGCTCCTTCAGGCTCAAGGCCACCTTGCCGCTGCGCGCCTTGTCGCTCTTCAAGTTATACTTGTGAAAGCGGTCGAACAGCTGATGATCGGTAAAGATACAGATACGTAAAGTGTCGTCGGCAAAGCCTTCGTGCAGTGTCCGTTCTACGGCGGTAAAGGATATGTTGTCTCCACGGTCCTCAAAGATGGCACGGATGCGGTCGGTCTGTTTCAGGCTGTCGCTGCATATGTAGATGGTGTAGTGACGGGAGAGGTATTCGCGGAAACTCTCCGCCACCATGTCGAAGTTTTTATGGAAGATAGGCTGTACCGTAGTATGGAACGAGACGGTGGCATCCGGTGTTCCGGTGGGCTTGTTGCCAAACTCCATCCGGCGGAAATCGAGGGCGCGCAGGGTGAACTCGCCACCATCAATCAGCTTGCCTTCCAGCGTGATGGCTCCATTCTCCTCCGACTCACGGGCAGCGATGGCCTGTGGGGTGAGCGATTCGTCGTGCACGGTCTGGATGCGTTCGCGTAGCCAGAGGAAATCGCGCATGGCAAGCAAGCTGTCCGACGGAAGGAAATCGAGGAACGACACCATGCCGCCGCTTCCCCTTTTTTCCAGGCTATGGCTCAAGTCGGGAACTATCACGATGCTTTCTTTCCTCTCCTTCGAGAGCTGTGTTTCCACCTCGAAGGTACGGATGCTTTCCACCTCATCGCCGAAGAAGTCTATACGGAAGGGATATTCGGAAGAGAAGGAAAAGACGTCGATAATACTGCCACGAACGGCATACTGCCCCGGCTCGTAAACGTAATCCACATATTCGAAACCGTAGCTGCGCAATACGTCCGTCACAAAGTCCATATCCCCCCTCTCGCCTGCATGCAGTTTCAGTGTATTCTCCCCCAGTTCCTTACGAGAGACCACCTTTTCGGCCAGCGCATCCGGATAGGTCACCACGCAAAGCCCCTCTTCTCCTTTTTGCAGGCGACTCAGCACTTCTGTACGGAGAATTTCGTTTGCCGCATCCTTCTGCCCGTACTTGATGGCGCGACGGAACGAAGAAGGAAAAAACAATACCTGCTCCGTCCCCAATATCTGCGTCAAATCATGATAGAAATAACCGGCTTCCTCCATATCGCCCAGAATGAAAACGAGCGGACAAGTAGCCCGCTGAACCAATACAGACGAAAACAAAGAAGCGGCAGAGGCATATAAACCTCCGCAATATAGGTGACGGACAGAGTTATCTTTCAGAAGCCTGCACACCCCCTCTACATTGGGATGGGAAGCATAAGATTGTTGCAGTTCAGTTATATTCATTGCTTTGCGCTTTTTCCCCCGGTATTGCCTCTCATAAGGTATCCTACCGAAATAAATTCGGTGCAAAAATACACAAATAATCTTTAGCTTTGACCTGTCGGCAACTATGTTCTCTGAAATAATCTTTCTGCTGTCAGCCTGCACATCCTTCACCTTTTTTCTGTATCGCCCTATTTATCGGGGAAGGCAATGAAACTTCTTTTCCTCCAATTATGAATAACACAGCCTGCACAATCCCTATTCAGGAGTTATGTTACACAAAGTTTATCCCCAGCCTGCGGACATGTATCCCAGGGGTTGGTCTGTCTATCCCAAGGCTTGGGATAGACAGACCAAGACTGAAGAGCACTTTTTCTCCCTATATCTACCCACTTTATCCTTTATACTTCGAAAGTTTTTCTTTAATAGTATGAATGTTTTCTGTTAATGATTGAAACGGGAATAGCTAAAGATTGAGGCTAAAGTTCAAAGTCAAGCATACGGTTCTTTGATTTAACCTGCATTCCTCATAGTCAGGAGTTAGAAGGAGCTACATAAATGAAAGAGTCGTGGCGCCAGAACTTTGCAAAATCAAGATTTGTGTGAAAATGCTGCCAGATAAAAAAGAAATGTATTACATTTGTTCCCAGTTATAACCCCCATTACCTATAAGTATGCAAATATCAGACAGCATTGTCATCATCCCCACCTACAATGAACGGGAGAATATAGAAAATATCATCCGTGCCGTTTTTGCTCTGGAACATGGTTTTCACATCCTTGTCATTGAAGACGGTTCGCCCGACGGAACGGCAGATATCGTCAGAACCTTACAGAAAGAGTTCCCCAAACGCCTCTTCATGGTGGAGCGCAAAGGAAAGCTGGGATTGGGAACAGCCTATATAGCCGGCTTTAAGTGGGCATTGCAACGAGACTATGAGTATGTATTCGAAATGGATGCCGACTTCAGCCACAATCCCCAAGACCTGCCCCGTCTCTACCGGGCCTGCTCCGAAGAGGGTGCCGATGTAGCCATCGGTTCACGTTATGTGAGTGGTGTGAACGTAGTGAACTGGCCCATGGGACGTGTACTGATGTCTTATTTTGCCTCCAAATATGTACGCTTCATCACGGGGCTGCCCATCCACGATACTACAGCCGGATTTGTATGTTACCGCCGCCGGGTATTGGAGACTATCAATCTGGACGGTATCCGCTTCAAAGGATACGCCTTCCAGATAGAAATGAAATTCACCGCCTACAAATGCGGCTTCAAGGTAAAGGAAGTGCCTGTCATCTTCATCAATCGCGAACTGGGCACTTCCAAAATGAACAGCAGTATTTTTGGTGAAGCCGTATTCGGAGTGATTCGGTTGAAATGGAACAGTTGGTTTCATAAATATCCTACTGTAGATAAGGAGATGAAGTGATGGGTGATAGAGTGATAGGGGTTTACTATAAATATTAGGAAGATATGAAAAGAACATTGATACATAACGCTACGATTGTCAACGAAGGACAATCCGTGAAAGGTTCCGTAGTGATAGAAGACGGGCGCATTGCAGAGGTACTGACCAACTGGAAACCTCTCTCTGCCCCTTGTGATGAAACCATAGATGCCACCGGATGCTATCTGTTGCCGGGCATCATCGATGACCATGTACATTTTCGCGATCCCGGGCTAACCCACAAAGCGGACATCCTCACCGAAAGCCGTGCGGCTGCCGCAGGTGGTGTGACCTCCATCATGGATATGCCCAATACAAATCCAGTGACCACTACACTGGATGCTTTGAACGCCAAGCTCGATTTACTGAACGAAAAGTGTATCGTAAACCATTCCTGCTACTTCGGTGCAACAAACAACAACTACAGCGAATTCGGCAAGCTGGACAAGCACCGTGTCTGCGGTATCAAGCTATTCATGGGTTCCAGTACCGGAAACATGCTGGTAGACAAGATGAACAGCCTGCTAAATATTTTCAATGGTACAGACATGCTGATTGCCGCCCACTGCGAAGACCAGGAAACCATCAAGAACAATATTGCCAAGTATAAGGAAATGTTTGCCGGAGAGAATGATATTCCCATAGGCAAGCATCCCTACATCCGCTCTTCGGCAGCATGCTATGCATCCTCTGAACTGGCAGTACGGCTGGCAAGAATTGCCGGAGCACGGTTGCATATCCTGCATGTGTCCACAGCTAAGGAACTGCAATTATTCAATGACTATTCACTTTCCGAGAAGCATATCACCGCCGAAGCATGCGTTGCCCATCTCCTCTTCACGCTCAGTGACTATCGCACGTTGGGTACACGTATCAAGTGTAATCCTGCCATTAAGAAGCAAGCCGACCGCGATGCCCTGCGTGCAGCCGTCAACTCCGGCCTGATAGACGTAATAGCCACCGACCATGCCCCCCATCTGCTCGCCGAGAAAGAAGGGGGTGCTTTGAAAGCCATGTCCGGCATGCCGATGATACAGTTTTCGCTTGTCAGCATGCTGCAACTGGTAGATGAGGGAATATTCACTCTCGAGACCATCGTTGAAAAAATGTGCCATGCTCCCGCACAAATCTACCACATCAACGAGCGCGGCTATATCCGTGAAGGTTACCGGGCAGACCTTGTGCTGGTACGCCCCGATACCCCGTGGGAAGTGACAGCCGACAAAGTTTTGAGCAAATGCGGCTGGAGCCCATTGGAAGGACATACCTTCAACTGGAAAGTGGAAAGGACTTTTGCCAACGGACATCCCGTTTATACTGACGGTATGGTGGACGACGCTTATCGTGGCGAGGAACTGAGATTTGGGGAGTGAAGGCTAGGAATTAAGGATTAGGGATTAAATGGGATGAAAAGGACAATACTGGCACCGGGGCATGAATTGCTTTCGTATCGGATTCATGAAGTAACCCCTTACATCAACTGGATTTATTTCTTCCATGCCTGGGGCTTCCAGCCTCGCTTTGCGGCTATTGCCAACATCCATGGCTGCGATTCCTGCCGTGCACTTTGGCTGACGACCTTTCCCGAGGAGGAACGTACCAAAGCTTCCGAAGCCATGCAGCTCTTCAAGGAAGCCAATAGAATGCTCGACCGACTGGACGAAACAATCTCCATCCATTGCATCTTCAGGCTTTGCCAGGCAAATGCAGATGGAGATAACCTCTTGATAGAAGGAACAACCTTCCCTCTGCTCCGACAGCAGACACCACAACCCGATGGCGGTCCATTTCTCTGTCTGAGTGATTTTGTACGTCCCCTCTCTTCGGACACACCCGACATCGTAGGGCTTTTCGCCTCTACCATCAGTGAAGAGGCCGAAGAGACTTACAAGAACGACCCTTACAAACATCTCCTTGTACAAACCTTGAACGACCGCCTCGCCGAAGCCGCCACAGAAAAGATGCACGAATATGTCCGCAAGGAGGCTTGGGGCTATGCCCCCGACGAATCCTTGTCCATTCCGGATTTGCTGGTCGAGAAGTACCAAGGCATCCGCCCCGCTGTGGGATACCCCTCCCTACCCGACCAATCCGTGAATTTCTTGCTGGACGAACTGCTCGGCATGAAACAGATAGGCATCACGCTGACTGAACATGGAGCCATGCACCCTCACTCCTCCGTCTGCGGCATGATGCTGGCACATCCCGCATCCCGATACTTTGCAGTGGGCAAGATTGGAGAGGACCAGCTGGAAGACTACGCCCGCCGCCGGGGAATGCCAATAGGGAATATGCGGAAGTTTCTGGCAGGAAATATAGAAAGCGTATCATAATGCTGATAATTCGGTACATTAAAAAAGGAGTTACACAGACGACACAGATTAAACAGATTTTCACTGATAATTTTGTTCATCATGAATTTCTCATCTGTGGTCATCTGTTTAATCTGTGTCACCTATGTGCCATAAAAAATAATCCTTTTGAACTGTGATTTATCGCCCCTTTCCGCGACTAACAGTGCAAAGCAACTCGAAAGAAGCAAAAAGATGGAAAATGCAGAACAAGAGTTTGTATCCGTGGTACGAGAGTATGAGCGCGTGATATATAAGGTGTGCTATCTGTACACCACGCCCAACGCTACCCTCAACGACTTATATCAGGAAGTGGTACTCAACTTATGGAAAGCATTTCCCAAGTTCCGGCGGGAGTGCAAGATTTCAACATGGATTTACCGCATCGCACTGAACACGTGCATCAGCTTTATCCGCAAAGAAAAGAACATCCCCGAAATCGTTACCCTCAACCAAGAAGCCGACCGGACTGAAGAAACCGACGAGACACAAGCCATGCTACGGCAACTCTACCGGATGATAAACCGGCTGGGACAATTGGAAAAATCCATCATCCTGCTCTATCTGGAAGAGAAAAGCTACGAAGAAATTGCCGAAATCACCGGGCTGACTTTGACAAACGTTGCCACCAAGCTCAGCCGCATCAAAGACAAATTGAAAAGAATGAATAAGGAGGAATAGATATATGGAACTGGATGAACTGAAGAAATCATGGAACGCACTGAATGAACAGTTGCAGAAAGAACCGATTGCTGACGAACAGCAGATTACCGAACTGATTGCCGGCTACAAGGCCAATACCCGCAAAAGTCTGGGACGACTCGTAGTCATACAGCGTTTCTCTATCGGAATGGGAGCGGTAGGTCTGGCAGCCCTTCTGCTTATATGGCTGTTGCTGCCCACCTTCGGCTTCAATGAGCAGCTGCAAGGCAAGATTGTCGCTTTACTGGGATTCATCGCTATAAGCATCCTCATAGGCATGTGGTGGGACTGGAAAACATACCGCTGGAACAAGGACACGCGTATTGATGAAATGGGGGTTGCCGAAGTCAGTCGCCGTATGACCACCTTCCGCCAATGGACCAGATATGAAGTGATGGGCATCTCCATTTGGATTATCCTTTTCAATATCCTCAACTATTGGGTGATGGAATATCATCTGGCACCAGCCAGCGTACAAGCCCTACTGATTACCCTTTTCGTAGTATTTGACGCGCTAATTATCTATATTCTCTACAAAAAAGTGATTTACAAACATCTGGACAATATTAAAAAGAACATTGAAGAATTGAAAGATATATGCACCGAGTAACTCTTGTTTTCATCCTTTTCCTTCTCATCCCCGACCTTTACATTTACTTGGTTTATGTAGTAAGAAAAACCAGAAAGGCAGTTCTTCACTGCCTTTATTGGCTTCCCACCTTGCTATTAGCGGCAGGCTATGTTTACTTCATATTCCTTACGGGCGACAATGCGATGTCAAACCATACGCAGGCCATAGGCAGACTGGCAATTACCATCATGCTGTTTGTCTTTCCAAAAACCATATTCATGCTTTGCTCGCTGGTGGGAGTACTGGCACACTTCATCATCCGTCGTTGTCCCCGCAGCCCGTTCACCGCTATAGGACTGGTTTTGGCTGTCGTCAGCTTCTTCAATATCCTTTACGGTACCCTGGCAGGCATCACCCGTTTCGATACAAAAGAAGTGGAATACCGTTCTGCCAATATTCCGGAAGGTTTCGACGGCTACCGCATCGTGCAAATATCGGACATACACATCGGCAGTTGGCAAGGCAATCCGGAACCCATCAAACAGTTGGTCGATTTAGTCAACGGACAGAAGCCGGACCTGATTGTCTTCACCGGTGACCTCGTGAACCAGCAGAGCCACGAACTGGATGGTTTCCAAGAAATACTCTCCCAACTGTACGCACCGGACGGAGTATACTCCATCCTCGGTAACCATGACTATGGCTCATACTATCACTGGCAAAGCCCGAAAGCAGAAATCGCCAATCTGGACTATTTAATCCGGCAGCAGAAAGCAATGGGATGGAAACTGCTGAACAATGAGCATGACATCCTTTATCACAAAGGTGACAGCATAGCCCTCATCGGTGTGGAAAACGATGGCGAGCCTCCTTTCTCCCAATTTGCAGACTTACCGCAAGCCATGCAGGGTACGGAAGGGATGTTCCAAATATTGCTCAGCCATAACCCTACCCACTGGAGGCGCGAGGTACTGCCCCAATCGGATATTTCACTGATGCTTGCAGGACATACCCACGCCATGCAAGGCATCTTGTTCGGACACTCCCTTGCCGAACTTATCTATCCGGAATGGAGAGGAATGTACTACGAAGGCAAAAGGGCTTTGTACGTAAATATTGGCATCGGCTATGTGGGACTGCCGTTCCGGTTCGGGGCATGGCCGGAAATTACAGTACTAAAATTAGTAAGAGAGAAAGAGTGACGAAATAAGAAAAAGGTATATCTTTGTAGCAATAAAAAATCCGACACCTATGAAGATACTTTATATCACTTATCAGGTTTGCTTTGCGTTGCCTATTTTATTGGTACTGACTATCCTTACAGCATTGGTCACCATTATCGGTTCGCTGATAGGGGGGGCGCATACCTGGGGGTACTATCCCGGTAAAATCTGGTCACAGCTCATCTGCTATATACTGCTTATTCCGGTGGAGGTACATGGAAGGGAGAAAATACACAAACGTACTTCCTACGTGTTTGTGCCCAATCACCAAGGTGCCTTCGACATATTCCTGATATACGGATTCCTGGGACGGAACTTCAAATGGATGATGAAGAAGAGCCTGCGCAAAATCCCGTTTGTCGGTAAGGCATGCGAAAGCGCAGGACATATCTTCGTCGACCGTTCCAGCCCCAAGAAAGTGCTTGCCACCATGCGGCAGGCAGAATCATCTTTGAAAGACGGCGTATCACTGGTAGTATTTCCCGAAGGGGCACGTACCTTCACGGGACACATGGGCTACTTCAAGAGAGGAGCCTTCCAGCTGGCGGATGAACTGCAACTGGAAGTGGTGCCCGTCACTATAGACGGCTCGTTCGAGATTCTTCCACGCACCGGAAAGTGGATACACCGCCACCGGATGATACTGACCATCCATGAACCTATTCCTCCCAAAGGGAAAGGGGCAGAAAACATCAAGGCAAGCATGAACGAGGCTTATGCGGCAGTGGAGAGTGCATTGCCGGAAAAGTATAAAGGGATGGTGAAGAACGAAGACCAGGACAGATAAAGACATAATGACAAACGGGAATGCCTGAATATCTTGATAGGATATTCAGGCATTCCCGTTTGTCATTATCAACTCATTCCTGTTTATTTCTGTCCTCCTACAGAAGCATTTTGCTTCATGCGTTTCTGCTCTTCAATCAGCTGCATGTTCTCCTTCGCCTTTGTAAGGAAATCCTTCACCAAAGTATTCTCTTTAAAAGACAAGGGAGCAGTTCTCATGATGTCCTCAATCTGCGGAGTCATCACCGGATAGGGCAGTGTGCTGCACATCATCATGAATACACTGGGGCCCAGCACATTCTCAAAGTTATCTACAATGAACTGCCGGACGTAGTCGTTCATCTCCTTCACAAGTGCTTCGCCTTCCTTTGCCAACTGCCCATGCACGTCATCCAGATTGGCACCGTCCAGCACCATACGCGCCTCTTTCCGTTCCAGCTCCTCTATCTTCACTTCCAGGGAATTGCGCTTGTCTATGAACTCGTACAGTTTGTCATTCAAAAAGGTTCCTTTGGCAATCAACTGGGTATTGGAGATGGAAACTACGATTTTGCCATCTTCCAGCACCAAAGGCATAATACCCTCTTGATCCATATAAAGAGTCACCATCATCACGGAATCGGCCCGGCCTTTCATCTTGAAATGCCCATGGATAACCTCTGCCGAGTCAACATTCACCCATTGCCCGTCCCGAAGCGTCTTGAGGAACAACATCTTTCCGTCAAGGCTGGTTACCGAGGAACTGCCCTCTATCTTATACTTGCGGTTGCAAGAAGTAAAGAGCACAAGCAGGAGCAAAAAGGGTAAAATGCGGTTCACACTCATTCTAATCATGCAAGAAACGATTTTTGAATTACACCCAGCAAAGGTATTAATATTCCTTATAAACCGAATAGAAAGAAAGGATTTTTCATTCGGTTTACGTATTTTTGCACAATTATAAATCATAAAAATAGAGAAAATATACATGTCAACCTATGCACCTTTTGCCAAACCGCTCTATGTAATGCTGAAACCGGTAGGTGCGGTATGCAATCTGGCATGCGATTATTGCTATTATCTGGAGAAATCCAAACTATATAGAGACAACCCCAAGCATGTGATGAGCGAGGAACTTCTGGAAAAGTTTATCGAGGAGTACATCAACTCGCAGACCATGCCCCAGGTTCTGTTCACCTGGCATGGCGGAGAGACGCTGATGCGTCCGCTCTCTTTCTACAAACGTGCCATGGAGCTGCAAAGGAAATATGCCAACGGACGCACCATAGACAACTGCATACAGACCAACGGCACGTTGCTGACCGATGAATGGTGCCGGTTCTTCAAGGAGAACAACTGGCTGGTGGGTGTCTCCATAGACGGGCCTCAGGAGTTCCATGACGAATACCGGAAGAACAAGCAGGGCAAGCCCTCTTTTGTCAAGGTGATGCAGGGCATCAACCTGCTGAAAAAGCACGGTGTGGAATGGAACGGAATGGCAGTGGTCAATGACTACAACGCCGACTATCCGCTGGACTTCTATAATTTCTTCAAGGAGATAGGATGCCATTACATCCAGTTTGCCCCCATCGTGGAGCGCATTGCCCCTCATGGGGACGGACGCCATCTTGCCTCCCTGGCAGACAAGGAAAAGAGCACGCAGCTGGCAGACTTTTCCGTCACGCCGGAACAATGGGGAGACTTCCTATGCGCCTTGTTCGACGAATGGGTAAAGCAGGACGTGGGTACTTACTACATACAGTTATTCGACTCTACCCTTGCCAACTGGATAGGCGAACAACCGGGTGTATGTTCCATGGCAAAGACTTGCGGCCATGCAGGCGTCATGGAGTTCAACGGAGACGTATATGCGTGCGACCATTTTGTTTTCCCCGAATATAAACTGGGCAACATCCATCAGAATACACTGGTGGAGATGATGTACGGAGAACGGCAACAAGCCTTCGGACTGATGAAGCAACAATCTCTCCCCACCCAATGCAGGGAGTGCGAATGGCTGTTTGCCTGCAACGGCGAATGTCCAAAGAACCGTTTTGCACGTACAGCCGACGGAGAGCCGGGACTGAATTACCTTTGTGCAGGATATCATAAGTTCTTCAGTCACGCAGCCCCATACATGGACTTTATGAAGAACGAACTGATGAACCGGCGTCCGCCTGCAAACATTATGGAAGCAATAAGAAACAATGCCATAAAGCCATAAGCCCACAAGCGATGACAATGAAATTCAAAGACATTACTTAATAATTGATTATATGAAGATTACATTTAAGAAAGGTTTGCTTGCGGCCATTGCCGCACTGACAGTCTGCTCTGCGCGTGCAGACGAAGGAATGTGGTTGTTGCAACTGATGAAGCAGCAGAACTCCATCGACATGATGAAAAAGCAAGGACTGAAGCTGGAGGCTGACGACCTTTACAATCCCAACGGCGTGTCACTGAAAGATGCTGTAGGTATCTTTGGCGGTGGCTGTACCGGCGAAATCATCTCTCCGGAAGGACTGATTCTGACCAATCACCATTGCGGATACGGTGCCATACAGCAGCACAGCAGCGTGGAACACGATTATCTGACAGATGGTTTCTGGGCCATGAACCGCAGTGAAGAACTGCCCACCCCGGGATTGAAATTCCGTTTCGTGCACCGCATTGTAGACATCACCGACCTTGTCAACGCTAAAATAAAGGCAGGCGAAGTGACGGAAATCGATGCACTGACTTCCCCGTTCCTCAACAAACTGGCAAAAGAGGAACTGGAGAAGAGCGATTTGAAGGGTAAACCGGGCATTGAAGTGCGCGCACTCCCTTTCTATGCAGGAAACAAATTCTATATGTTCTATTATAAGGTATACAGCGACGTGCGTATGGTTGCCGCTCCTCCCTCCTCGGTAGGTAAGTTTGGCGGTGAGACCGACAACTGGATGTGGCCGCGCCACACGGGCGACTTCTCCATGTTCCGTATCTATGCCGATGCCAACGGAGAGCCGGCTGAATACAGTGAAAGCAACGTACCCCTGAAAACCCCGAAGTTCCTGCCCATCTCCATCAAAGGTCTGAACGAAGGTGACTACGCCATGATTATGGGCTTCCCCGGCAGCACAGAACGTTACCTCACCCAGAGCGAAGTGAAACAACGCATGAACGCCGTGAATCAGGCAATGATTGATATGCGCGGCGTACGCCTCGAAGTGCTGCGCAAGTATATGGATGCCAGTGACAAGACCCGCATCCAGTATGCCAGCAAGTTTGCCGGAAGCAGTAACTACTGGAAGAACTCCATCGGTATGAACAAGGCAATCATCGACAATGACGTGTTGGGCGCCAAAGCCGAAATCGAGAAAAAGTATGCCGCCTTTGCCCAAGGAAAACCCGAATACGAGGGTGTGGTAGAGAAAATTGATGCCATCATCGAGAAAAGCACCCCCACGCTGCGCCAGCTCTACTATACCAACGAAGCATTGCGCGGTGCTATCGAATTCGGCAGTACCTACCTTATCATGGATAACATAAAGAAAGCGCTCGAAGAGAAGAACGACTCATTGCTGCAAGCTTCGAAGAAGCAGTTGGAAAATGCATACGATGGTATCCACAATAAAGACTACGACCACGAAGTGGACCGCGCCGTAGCCAAAGCCATCCTGCCCGCCCTTGCCAAGGCACTGAACGCCGACGAGCTGCCCTCCTTCTACCAAACCATCAACGGAGAGTTCAAGGGCGACTACAACACATACGTAGACAACATTTACGACAACTCCATCCTCTCCAACCGCAAGAACCTGGATAAATTCCTGGCAAAGCCCACCGTGAAAGCCATCGAGAAAGACCCTGCTACGGCTTACTCGCGCTCCAAGAACGAAAAGCTGCAGGAACTCGGAAAGCAATACATGGAACTGGAAAGCGGAATGGAACTGCTCCACAAGGCCTACATCCGTGGCTTGGGTGAAATGAAACAGCCCGTCCCCTCCTATCCGGATGCCAACTTCACCATGCGTCTGACCTATGGTAATGTAAAATCATACAGCCCACGCGATGCCGTACACTACGACTACTATACCACTACCGACGGTATCCTTGAAAAAGAGAATCCCGAAGACCGTGAATTCGTGGTACCCGCCAAGCTGAAAGAACTGATTCAAAAGAAAGACTTCGGACGCTACGCCATGGCAGACGGCACCATGCCGGTTTGCTTCCTCACGACGAACGACATCACCGGCGGTAACTCCGGCAGCCCCGTCATCAATGGCGAAGGACAGCTCATCGGTACTGCTTTCGACGGCAACTGGGAATCTCTGAGCGGTGACATCAACTTCAACAATGACCTGCAGCGTTGCATTGCACTGGATATACGCTACGTGCTCTTCATCCTCGACAAACTGGGCAATTGCAGTCATCTGATAAAAGAAATGAACATTATAGAATAAATTAAAGCCTCTGAGAGATTACCTCCCATACTGAATGGCATTCAGTCGTATAGTGAATGCCATTCAGTCGTATACTTAACCCTATTCAGTCGTATACTGAATAGCCCCCCTCTCAGATGCTCTTCTAACGCACATCACCATGAAAAGAATCCTATTATCATTATTCATTACATCTTCTGTCCTTGCCGCACACGCCGACGAAGGTATGTGGATGCTCACCGACCTGCAAAAGCAGAACGAAGTAGCCATGACGGAACTCGGACTGCTCATCCCCACCAACCAAATCTACAATCCCGACGGCATTGCCCTGAAGGATGCCGTGGTGCATTTCGGCGGTGGCTGTACCGGCGAAGTCATCTCTGCCGAAGGCCTGGTACTGACCAACCACCACTGCGGCTATGGCGCCATACAACAACACAGCTCGGTGGAACACGACTACCTGACCGACGGTTTCTGGGCTATGTCCCGCGAAGAGGAGCTTCCCTGCAAGGGACTCACCGTCACCTACATCGACCGGATACTGGACGTGACAGACTACGTAAACGAACAACTGAAAACCGACGACGACCCGAACGGCACCAATTATCTGTCTCCCAAATACCTGAAAACAGTAGCCGACCGCTTCGCCAAGTCCGAAGGCATCGCCCTGACACCCGGCCGCAAACTGGAACTGAAAGCCTTCTACGGTGGAAACAGATACTATCTGTTCGTAAAGACCACCTATAGCGACATCCGCATGGTAGGCGCTCCCCCCTCCTCCATCGGCAAGTTCGGTGCAGACACCGACAACTGGATGTGGCCCCGCCACACGGGAGATTTCTCCATGTTCCGCATTTATGCCGACAAAGACGGGAAACCCGCCGCTTACAGCAAAGACAACGTTCCCCTAAAAGTGAAGAAACATCTCACCATCAGCCTTGACGGCTATCGCAAGGGCGACTTTACCTTCGTCATGGGATTCCCCGGACGCAACTGGCGCTACATGATTTCCGACGAGGTGGAAGAGCGTATGCAAACCACCAACTTCATGCGCCACCACGTGCGCGATGTCCGCCAGAAAGCTCTGATGAAACAAATGTTGCAAGACGATGCCGTACGCATCCACTATGCCAGCAAGTATGCATCTTCTGCCAACTACTGGAAAAATGCCATCGGTATGAACGAAGGTCTCGTCCGTCTGAAAGTATTGGACACTAAACGTGCACAGCAAGAGGCACTCCTGGCACGCGGACGCTCGCTGAACGACAATAGCTATCAGCAAGCATTCGACCAGATACGCGCCATCGTAAAGCAACGCCGTCCAGCCCTCTACCACCAGCAAGCCATTCAGGAAGCACTGGTGACGGGACTCGATTTCATGCGTATCCCCAGCACCGCAGGACTGGTATCTGCCTTGAAGAACAAGGACAAAAAACAGATTGCAGCAGCTAAAGACAGCCTTCAGAAGGCAGCCGACCGCTACTTTGCCTCTGTCCCCTTCCCCGAAGTGGAACGTATTGTTGGCAAGGAAATGCTGAAAATCTACATGAAGTATATCCCTGCCGAACAACGCATCGGTATTTTCCAAATCATAGACAAGCGTTTCAAGGGCAACAGCGACGCTTTCATCGACGCCTGCTTTGAACATTCCATCTTCGGCAACAAGGAGAACTTTGCCAAGTTCATCCGCAAGCCCAGCCTCTACAAGATTAATACAGACTGGATGGTCTTGCTGAAATATTCCATCACGGACGGCCTGCTTCAGACCTCCATTGCCATGATGGATGCCAATAAAAACTACAATGCCGCCCACAAGGTATGGGTAAAGGGCATGATGGACATGAAACTTGCCAATGGTCAGCCCATCTATCCGGATGCCAACTCCACCTTGCGCCTGACCTACGGTCAAGTACTCCCCTACGCTCCGGCAGACGGTGTGAAATATGATTACTACACCACTCTGAAAGGAGCTATGGAAAAGGAAGATCCCGACAATTGGGAGTTTGTAGTCCCCACCAAACTGAAACAGCTGTATCAGGCAAAGGATTTCGGACGTTATGCCATGCCGAACGGCGAAATGCCCATCTGCTTCATTGTCAACACAGACAATACCGGTGGAAACTCCGGCAGCCCAGTGTTCAATGCCAAAGGAGAACTGATAGGTACCGGCTTTGACCGCAATTACGAAGGTCTGACTGGCGACATTGCCTTCCGTCCGTCCTCCCAACGAGCAGCATGTGTAGACATCCGCTACACCTTGTTCATCATCGACAAATACGCGGGAGCTTCGCATCTCATTGAAGAGATGACGATTAAATAATGATTTAGCGAACAAATCCTCCTCCTATTTTGTTATCATTACAAATAAATAAAAACAGAAAGGAAAAAATTATGGAAAAGTTTGAAGAATTGATACAATCAGAAAAGCCCGTTTTAGTTGATTTCTTTGCAACCTGGTGTGGCCCGTGCAAGGCGATGCATCCGGTACTGGAAGAACTCAAAAACGAAATAGGAGATGCTGCCCGTATCGCCAAAATAGATGTAGACCAGCACGAAGAACTTGCTGCCCGCTACCGTATACAAGCAGTACCGACATTTATCGTATTTAAGAAAGGCGAAGCCGTATGGCGCCACTCGGGTGTCATCAGCGGTAAGGATTTGAAAGCCGTTATAGAACAAAACTCTTAACAAGAAGAAATGAAGAAGATTATAGCAATGGTTGCCCTCGTGTTTTCCTGCATGCTGGCCTATGCTCAAACAAACGGAGAAGTTATCGTCATGAACAAAGCCATGTTCATCAAGGATGTGTTCGACTATGAGAAATCCCAGGACTGGAAATACAAGGGAAACAAGCCTGCCATCATAGACTTATATGCCGACTGGTGCGGACCTTGCCGCATGGTGGCTCCCATTATGAAGGAACTGGCCAAAGAGTATGCCGATAAAATCGTTGTCTACAAAGTCAATGTGGATAAGGAAAAGGAACTGGCAGCGTTGTTCAATGCAACAAGCATCCCTCTTTTTGTATTCATCCCTATGAATGGAGAGCCTCAGCTCTTCCGCGGAGCAGCCGATAAGGCTACCTACAAAAAGGCGATTGACGACTTTTTACTGAAAACAGAATAGTTCATAATAGAAAGAAAAAACTCCTGACTACCTTTACAAAAAGGCAAGTCAGGAGTTTTTGTATCCTATTCACTCAAAACACGATAGGCATCTCTTTCCATTCTCCTCCGTGTAGTTCCATCACCGATTCATATCCAGCTTTCCTCAAGGCACACAAAGCTTCGGGACGTCCGTTGCTTATCCGTTCCGGATAGTGTGAATCACTGTTTACCTGCACACGTACACCCAAATCATGCAGGTAGGAGAAATACCGCTCATTGGGGTAAAAAGTACCCAGGTCATGATAGGCTTTGGTATTGACCTCTACCTGATAGCCGCGACGGGCAATATCTGCGAAATACGCCCTAACCAGCTCATCATACCAAGGCTCGTCCAGCAATCCCGGGCGATAGCATGCTGCATTGTAGTGCATCTTATCGGCATGGCCCACAATATCAAAACCACCCAGCTCGAGCATCCTCGTCAACCTACCATAATAGAGACGGACCACATGCTCCAAGTCACCGCAGAAATGTCCGTCTACAATGGTCTTAAAGGTATCCGCAGGTACATCTACATCCACCACTTCCCCTTTGTCATTGTAGAGAAGATGTACAGAACCAATACGGTAGTCCAACGGCAACTCCCTGAAACGGGCGATGGACGGATTACTCGCTTCATTCAGATAATCAATCTCCAGACCGATATACAGTTCGATACGTCCGGCATACTTCTCCTTCAGACGATGGAATTCAGATAGATAGTCGTCCATGATATCCCACTCCATAGTCCATGCCGTAGAAAAAGGCAATGGAGCATGCGATGAAAAGCCATAAGATGTAAAACCTTCACTCAATGCAAAACGCACAAAGTCCTCCATGCCGGCACGCCCGTCACAATAAAGGCTATGGCTATGATAATTCGTCAGATTTCCCACTTTCTCAGTTCTAATTTTTAATTCTTAATTTTCAATTTCGAACTTCAGTTCGATTCTATCTCACTCAGCTCCAGCCAGCGCAATGTTTTTTCGTCAATCAAGTCCGACAATTCCGGCAAACGTTTCGACTTCTCCGTCAGTTCGTCCACAGACAAAGTACCGCTGCACAAAGCCTCTTCAATTGCATTCTTTTCGGTTTCCAGGTCAGCTATCTCCTGCTCCAATTGTTCAAACTCGCGTTTTTCCTTAAAAGACATGCGCCGCTTTTCGTTCAGACGCACCTTCGCCGTCTTGTCCTCCTGAGCCTTGGCGGCTTCTTTCTCTTTCTCCTTTTCCTGATGGACTTTCGCATCTTTCCAGTCGCGATATTGTGTATAGTTGCCGGGAAAGTCGCGGATGTCCCCTTGTCCGTTGAACACTAACAGATGGTCTACCACTTTGTCCATGAAATAACGGTCGTGGCTCACCACAATCACGCATCCTTTGAAATTCTGCAAATACTCTTCCAGCACATTCAGCGTCACAATATCGAGGTCATTGGTCGGCTCATCCAGCACCAGGAAGTTGGGATTGCGCATCAGGACCGTACACAGATAGAGGCGGCGGCGTTCTCCCCCACTCAGCTTGTAGACATAGCTGTGCTGTGTCTCGGGAGTAAACAGGAAATGTTGCAGGAATTGCGATGCCGTCAGCTTCTTGCCGTTGCCCAGTTCTATGACTTCGGCAATGTCCTGCACTACATCAATCACTTTCATCTGCTCGTCAAACTGCAAGCCGTCCTGCGAGTAGTAACCGAAGCGGACCGTCTCGCCAATGTCCAGCGTACCGCTGTCTGCCTGCTCCAACCCCATCAGTATCTTGATGAAGGTCGACTTGCCCGTACCGTTATTCCCTACGATACCCATCTTTTCGTAACGGGAGAAGATGTAAGAGAAATCATCCAGAATCTTCAAGTCACCAAAGGATTTGTACAGATGGTCTGCCTCGAATATCTTACTGCCTATATAAGAAGCCTTAACGTCCAGCTTTACATTGTCGTTGTTGAAACGCTGCTTTGCCACCTTCTCCAACTCGTAAAAGGCATCCTCCCGATAGCGTGCCTTGTGCCCGCGGGCTTGCGGCATGCGGCGCATCCATTCCAGCTCTGTGCGGTAGAGGTTATTGGCACGTTCTATCTCCACAGTCTTGGCCTCGATACGCTCTTGGCGCTTCTCCAGATAATAACTGTAATTGCCTTTATACTGATAAATCTGCCGGTTGTCTATCTCTACGATTTCGGAGCATACACGGTCGAGGAAATAACGGTCGTGTGTCACCATCAACAAGCTGAGGTTATTCCGGCGGAGATATTCCTCCAGCCACTCCGTCATATCGAGGTCGAGGTGGTTGGTAGGCTCGTCCAGTATCAGCAAATCGGGTTCAGTGATAAGGGTATTGGCAAGTGCCACACGCTTCAACTGCCCGCCGGACAGATGTTTTACGTGCTGACTGAAATCACGTATTTTAAGTTGAGACAGAATCTGTTTCGCCTTCTGCTCGTACTCCCAAGCTTTTTCATGGTCCATACGCACCAGAATTTCGTCCAAGCCGGGATGCCCCTCCGTTTCCATGCAACGTTCATATTCCTTGATTAACTCGACAGTACTGTTGCCATGATGGAAGCACGCTTCGAGCACGGTCAGCTCTTCGGGATATTGCGGGTCTTGTTCCAGATAACCCACACGCAAATCACGACGGAAGGAAATGGTGCCATTGTCATACCCTTCCTTGCCGGAAAGGATATTGAGCAATGTCGTCTTGCCACTGCCGTTCTTGGCTATCAACCCGACACGCTGTCCCTCGGACAAGCCCAAAGAAATATTTTCGAATAGTACCAAGTCACCGAACGACTTGGTCAAGTTTTCCACCTGAAGAATTGAATTTACTGCTGCCAATGCTTTAATAGTTGAAAAATGAAAATTGAAAGTTGAAAATCACAGTACCGAGATGACCGGACCTTAGAACAAGGAGCTGTATATCTCCGGCAGATTCACTTTACCTCCTGCCTTTACTTTGCTCCAAACCAGCTTCATGGGGTCTATCCATTCACCGGTAGACGTGTTCAGCAATATGGGCGCTTCCCGGTTTCCGTCCACCAAGGTACGCCATTCCATACCGTCCACTTCATTGGCGAAAATAACACAAAGCGCGATGCCAAAAGCCAGCCATGCATCCTTCTTCTTAGGACCGATGTTGCTTTCTTCCATCATCTGCTGCATCTTGGCAATGTCTTCCTCGGCTCCCTGGAAATCCTTCTTCAACAATTCCTTTATAGTAGTATCCACCCACTCGTATGCTTCATTAATCTGGTAGATTTCCGAAAGGCGCACCGGAATTATCTCCGCTGGATACTTCACTCCATCCTTCCGCGTTTCCAGCGAAGCGATAATCTTCTCCGCTTCTGCAACCGGCTCTCCTTTCTTCACCGTAAACGAACATTCAAAGGCAACTTCATCCGCGCCCGTTATCCATAAATGGGAAGTATAGTACGCACCTTCTTCCTCGAACATCTCCTTACTATATGCACATTCCATCCGGCCTATCCTAACCGGAATGGCAGAGGAGTTTTCCCGTAACTCTTGCTTCACGGAGTCCTTGCCATATGTAGCATTCCCTTTGAAAGCCGAAATGCGAAAATTACCGGTCCACTCATTGGGGTTATAAAAAAGGAAAGAGCCTTCCCCGTCCTCGAATTCATTCCAGTCTGCCGGATAAGTCATGGAGAACCATGCCCCCGGAGAGATAAATTTCTTGCTTTGTTCCATATATAGACTAATCTTTGCAAAGACAGTTCCTACCATCTCAGCTATTTCTCGCAAAGATAGTACAAACCGAATGCAAAATAAAATGAACTTGTCCATTTTTTATGCTGAGGTGCAGCCTATCTTCGGTTTTAGGGCAAAAGTAACATATTACCGCCGTTGATATGCAAACAAACGAAACAAAAAAACAGCCGATTCTCACGAACCGGCTGTTCCAATCATCATCTATGAATGAAGACCATTAGAGCCTTCAATATCTTAACTATATCTTAAAATCCACATTTTGGGCGTAAAGATAATGAATTTGTATCACAAAATAAAATGCAATGAAAAATTAGTTTTGGGCACTGTCCCACCATACGGGTAAAGTCCATACGTCCTCGGCAGCATTCCAAAGTGCAATTGAAGTATCAGCTCCCGGAACAGTGGCACCGATAGCTTGCAGATTGGCCGTATTGTAGTTGAGTTCATGACTGCATTGCTGCCAACGACGGAACTGTTTACCTTGCGGAATATTCTTTTGGGCAGTAGCATCAACGCCATAGCGTGCAGGAATACCCCAGCCTAAGAAAAGCTCCGGATTAAAATCGTAGCGACGCATATCGTTCCAAATTTCCATGGAAAAATGCAATGCCAAACGCTTTTGAGTAAGAATCTTGCCCAAAGTAATATTCTCTTCAGTGCCGATACCATTGTTCAAATAGTTGTCAATGTCGGTTTGCGTCATAGGAGAGAACGAGGGGCATGCTTCCAAATTGGCATCTTCACGGCACCACACTTTCAACTTATCGTTCATACCGTCGATACTGGCTGCAATACCTTTCTTATAAGCATTAAAAGCCGCTCCTTTATTACCTTGGTTAAAGAGTACTTCAGCACGTATGAAACAAGCTTCGGCATAGGTTCCAATATAGGTGGGAGAAGACACGCGAGTATAGAAAGTTCCCGATTCGCGAGAGGCATCAGTGCCATCGCGACGATAAAGTAAATCAGGACGTCCTTGATAAGCTTTGCACTGACTGGTACACTCTACATAAATAGTGTCCCCCTTACGGGTAGAAGATTCACTGTCAATCCACCAACCTTTGGCTGCCGAGAAGTTCGAGCGCAACGGTCCGCCGGTAAGGCTGGGACTATCATTGCCAATCATATCTACACCCATAGAACGACGCCAACCGTTTTTGAACTTCACCTCTGCGGGTGAATTACTTGATTGCTTCGAATATGCCCAAGGTAAAATCTTATCGGCACGCGGATCTTCTATTCCACTTCCGGCAAAATTTGTCAGATTATCGTAAAGCATCTTGGTAGGCATATAGCCGGCATTCATGCCACATACAGAAAAGAGCGGTGAATAATCAACCGGTTCATCCCATCCCAATACATCATGCGAATTATTGGCATCAATATGATTGAATACGGTATTGTCGGCATTGCTTTGCTGAGCCTTGTCAAGACAAGCCAAGATTTCTGCGGCATCGTATTTCCCTTCAAGATAACTGCCTTCACCCTTTTTAATAAGCTTGTTAATGTAACGTGCTTTAAGTAAGTATGCCAATTTAAGCCACTTGTCTACACTACCACCGTTCCAAATATCGCCTACAGCCAACGAAGCTGTCGCAGACCCTTGCTCTTTTTGGAACATCTCGATAGCGGTGTCAAGATCGGCCAAACAGCCCAAATAGATTGTTTTTCCGTCATTATAGGTAGGAGTAACACCGGCTTCAGCCTCACTCGACTTGTAAGGCATTTCTCCATAAAGGTCTGTCATAAGCATAAAACCATAGGCACGAATTACGCGAGCTGCACCCACATAATGCCAAGCCTCGGCTGCCGTAGCCTTGTCAATCAAAAATGGAATATTTACAGCAGCTCCACAGAACCACCATTGGTAGGGAGTGGTAACGGCACCGGTCTGAGGACTCCAATAAGACATGCTCCAATAAGTACCGCCGTCATAATAGCGTGTCCAATCGCCCATAGACATACTGGAACGCCAAGCAGCAAACTGAGTGGCACTGTTGGTATAAAATTCAATATGTGCCAATCGTGAATCATAGGTCGCATTTCCAGCTGTGGGATTTTCGGGATCGACATTTACATCGAGCCAGTCACTACACCCCGAGAACAAAGTCATAAGGGCACCCACACTACATAATATCATAGATTTGAATAATTTCATATTGCTTCTGTTTTTTAAGAGTTAGAAAGTAAGATTCAAGCCAAATGACATGGTAGAAGTGGCAGGTACACCGCAGTAGTCAAATCCTACTGATGATGAGCCACCTACACCCGCACCAGCGGCAGCCACTTCAGGATCACCGTCGTAATTGGTGATGAGCAATAGATTGGTAGCAGCTACCGATACCGAAGCACGCTTTACAAATCCAATCTTGGAAAGCCACGTTTTAGGAAACTCATAGCTCAATGAAACAGAACGCAAACGCAAAGAGTTGACATCGGTAATATAGTTGGCTGACTCCTTAGAATAATAGTTCTGATAGTAATCCTTAATGATGTTGTAACCACTCATTTGTACTCCATTAAAAGTATAGGTTTTATCGGCCTCCCAAGTATTGGTCACTGGGTCACCATTGGCATTGACACCCGTTACAGTGAGAGAACGATTGCGTACATTGGCAGAGAACTGGCTCACACCGCTGTTATCCATAGCATATTGAGTACCGTTGACCACATCGCCACCTACACGGAATTCCCATAGCATATTGAAAGTAAAATTCTTCCAAGTAAGGGTGTTGTTCAATCCACCGGTAAACGATGACTCACGATTACCTACTGCTACAAGGGTTTTGTCATAAGTAGGCATACCGTTTTTGTCGAGTATCACCTCACCGGCGTCATTACGTTTCCATTTGGTACCGGCAATACCCATAAAATCTCCACCGCTGAACGAGGCTGCCTGCATACCGGCATATTGCACATCGGTAACATACATCACGCCCATACCTTCGGGAAGCCCGTCCAAAGTACCACGATTACCTGCCATGTTCAAGCCAATGTCCCATGTCCAGTCCTTAGTCTGTATGGGAGTTCCCGAAATAGAGAGTTCCATACCTTTGTTATACACATTGCCCGCATTGATACTCCAAAAGATGTAACCGGTAGATTGCGGACCGCGAGGAGCAAGAATCTGATTATATGAATCGTTGGTATAGTAAGCATAGTCTATGTGCAGGCGGTTTTTGAAGAAACTCAATTCCACGCCTATTTCGGTAGACTTGGTCATTTCCGGTTTCAGTTTGTCATTACCGCGTGTCCAAGTATTTCCCACACCTACCGTACCGTCAAGATAGGTACCCGTAGGCCATAAGGCAGTTTCCAATTCGTACACACCGGTATCTTTACCTACCTTGGCCCACGATGCACGCAATTTACCAAAGTTGAGCACACTGTCATCCAGCCAACCGAGTCGCTGCAAGGCTTCAGTAAATACGAATGAACCGCTTACCGAAGGATAGAAGTACGAACGGTTTTCAAGAGGAAGAGTAGAAGTCCAGTCATTACGACCGCTCACAGTGAGATAGAGCATATTTTTCCATGATGCACGGAATTCTCCAAAAGCTCCTACCAAACGTTTCTTAGTAGCTGCATGTGTGAATTGCTTATTGTCTTTACTGGCATTGGCGTATGAGAAGAAATCAGGAACGGAAAAGTTCCAAGCCATCATCGAGCTACGGTCTGTCTTGGTTTCGTCCATTGTGGCACCCAACAAAAGATTCAAATCGAAATCACCGAACTTATGGCTCATGTTCGACATAAAGTCATGGCTCATATAGCGGAACTGCTGGGTGTTGTCACTCATCATACCTTTTTGCCACACTTGTTTAAGCACGCCATTGGCAGCCAAACGGTTGGAAGCAGTTTGGGTATAACGGTCAATACCTATTTTATAAGAAACAAACCACCATTTGGCAATATCGGCTTTTATACTGAGCATCCCATTGAAACGGTCGATGTCGTCATACATGTGGTTACGATTGACAATCCAATAGGGGTTGTCGCGTTCGTCCCATGGATCAAGACGATCGCCAAACAAACGATAACGGGTACCATCCTCGTTCTGATAGTGGGTCATTCGGTCGAAAGGAGACCAGTTGTACACACCATAAAGAGCACCATTACCACTCGAATTATAAAGCCCGGCACCCGTCAAAGTACGGTCCGTATGAGCATCGCTATATGCGGCACTGGCGTTAAAGGTAAAAATCCCCACCTTCTGCTCACCATTGAAACGGAAAGCATATTTCTTGTATCCGGTCTCGGGCACAACACCTACCTGATCATAGTAAGACCCTGAAAGATAGAATTTACTATTCTTGGTACCCCCGGCTACGCTGGCACTTTCATCGAAAATGTTTCCGCCTTGAAAGAAATCACCTATGTTATCATAAGTAGCTGCGTTCGACTTCTCTCCCCACGAAGTATAAGCAAAGTCATTAAACACAGTACCAGTATAGTTCTTCTTTGAATCATATTGGTCTTCCATATATCCACGGGCATATTGGCGTTGCGTTTGCGGCAGGCTCTTTACCCATGAAGCAGTAAACTTAGAATTGATATTCACTTCAACCACGCCCTCTTTACCTTTCTTGGTAGTGATAAGAATAACTCCGTTGGCTGCACGTGAACCGTATAAAGCGGCAGCTGCAGGGCCTTTGAGCACCGACATACTTTCTATATCTTCGGGATTTATATCCATCAAACGATTGGAAGTAGTAGAGGCAGAACGCATGGAACCATCGAAAGCCGAATTGCCCACCACTGATGAAGAGTTATCAAAAATAACACCATCCACCACAAAGAGCGGCTGATTGTCTTTGCCTTCAGCACCCGACGTTCCTCCACGCAATATAATCTGAGCGCCCGCACCAGCGGCACCGGATGACTGAGTAACATTCACACCGGCCACTTTCCCCGAAAGGGATGAAATAGGATTGGCAGTTTTCATCTTCATCAATTCATCCGACTTCACATCCTCCATTGAATATCCCAAAGCCTTGCGCTCTTTCTTGATACCCATTGCCGTCACAACCACTTCGTCCAGCGCTTGCGAGTCATCTTGCAAACTCACAGTATAAGTAGTGGCGTTCGTCACCTTCAATGTCACTGTTTTGTAGCCAATGAAAGATACCTCCAATGTGCTACCCACCGGCGCCTCTACAGAAAAATTTCCATCAATATCCGTCACAGCGCCGGTACCAGAACCTTTTACTAACACGCTGGCGCCGATGATGGGTTCGCCTGCCGCATCTAAAACTTTACCTGTGATTTTCTTGGCTTGCTGAGTACTTTGGGAACTTAGCACACTTTCAACAGCTGCATTAGCAGCAAAAGGTGCAGACACCCCAAACAATGCAAGCAACACTAATGATAAGCAATAATTTCTTTTCATAAGCTCTATTATTTGGATTTGTTTGCAAACATATGAATTAATTTAGAAATTCTATCATCAATCGAATTAAAAATTACTAAATAAATATTAAAACATTTGCATTTATATTTTTGCAAAGTTTTAAATATCTATTTAGTAATTATTCAAAGCATTAACTCTTAATCATATTAATGCCGTACTTGTATATAATATATCTCAATGATGCGAAAAAACGAAAAACACATCACATTTATCATTTATATATAGCAATGTTTTGAACTATTTGATTTACGCATTAAAGCATATTCATAAATCTTTTTATATAAAAAGAACTTGATTACGTGGGGATATTAGTATGGATAAGGATTCTAAAAAGCAAATTAGTTAAAATGATTCATAAGTTCATCAAAAAATAGTGTTAGACTATTAACAATAATAAATTCCACATATAATCTACATTAACATTTTATTTTTCAGCATAATACTAATATATACAAGTTTCACTTATAAAAACTGGTCTCTTTCCATGTTGTGGAATTTCCATATCAGTGGTGACATATATAATGGTACAGATTATTTCATGACAGCACGTAGCATGAGTGTGAGAAATGCAAACCGTGAAAATCCAACAATCAAAAGGGCAATTGTTAATGGAAAAGACACTGAGGGTAAAGAGACATATACACCTGCTACATATACTTTCAGCGCTGATAAATTTTATAATAGAAATCACTAGTGTTCAGTTTTAATTCATTGAAGCCTCTCAACGGTCTTCATTCATAGATGATGATTGGAACGGCCGGTTCGTGAAAATCGGCTGTTTGCATTCTACGCCTCATTTCCCTATCGGCTGTATTCTCCTTCTCACCTCTTTGGATATTTCCAGAAACATATAGTTCAGTTTGCCGGAATGAATACCTTCCTTATTCTGGGCATACTTCTTATTGGCATACTCCTTGGACTTGTCAAAGGTGATGCGCGACATCTGGTTCTGCGACTTTCCCACCATCGTCGAATCCAACTGTTCGTCCGGAAAGAAATCATCCAAATCCACATCACCAATCATGGTCGTTTCAAGGAAATTCATGTCTTTATGACTGGAATCCGTGTAGTATCCTACAAACATATGCCCCGGGGTGCGCACCAATATAGGTTCTATGTTGATGGCACGGAGCAGAGAAGCAAAAAGCACACTTCCATCCACACAGTTGATTTGCGAGGACTCCAAGGCGTCATCGAACGTGCGCACACGCTGTGAAAAGACCACATTGCTGGAAAGGCTCGTATTGGAGACCGAGCTATAACGGAACTTACGCTTCTGCAGTACATTCCACAAGGCATAAACCTGCCTGTCCACCACTTCGGCACCTCCCTGATAGCCTAAAAAACGGTTGACGATACGCGTATCCAGCGCTTCACGCAACAGCTTGTCAATCATAGGATTCTCCTCATTTACATATGCTGCAAAAAAGATGCCGGTATCATGGAATTTTGTACCATTCGTGACATACCCCAACAGACATTCATTAATGCTGCGAACGGAAAAAGTACGCACCCTCTGCCCCAAATCCTTGCCGTTCATCTCTACCATAACGGCCACACTGATGGGTTCCGCTTGGTTGTTATTCTTCAGAGCCTCGTAATTCCATATGATATCAGGATAGATAATATACTCCGTACGCGGTTTTGCCAGCACAAACTCCGACACGGAACGGGAAAAGAACGGAGTCTCTGCAACCTCTACCCGCACCCGGCTATAAGCATTCCTCGAACGGACACGGACAGCGATGCAGGACTTCGGATTACCTACATACATGGAGTCTACCGGCACTATGACCTGAGCATCGGTAGTAGCCACCGAAAGGATACTGGAAGGGAATATATTACCGCCCAGTTCATCCGTAATCTCAAATCCCGAGCGGAAAGTAGCCGTATTCAGCCAGACAGAGCCGATTATCACTAAAAGTAGAGTTCCCATAATAACCGACAAATGTCTCTTAGAGAAACTCCTGATATACATAAGTTCTTTCATACAATTCAGTATTTACGAAGCAAAGATAATATTTTAATGTGACGGGGCTTTTAGATAAACGGGAATTTAATGTAACCCAAATGTAACACTTGTTTCATCATTCCGTAACAAATTAGCCTCACTTTTGTACCCAGAAAGCAGAAATGGCCTGCATCTCGGCACAACTTTTCATGTAAACATGAAAATTCTGCATTCGGTTTGCACTATTTTTGCCGATAAAAAGAAATAAAGTTTAACTTTGTGACAAGAAAATTGTTTTATTCCTGTCATACATAAACAACAAAGCAATGAACAATTACCGGATTTTAGTAGTGGATGATGAAGAAGACTTATGTGAAATTCTGAAGTTCAACCTCGAAAACGAAGGCTACGAAGTGGACACGGCGAACTCTGCCGAAGAAGCTCTGAGAATGGACATTGGCAGCTACAACCTACTACTGCTGGACGTGATGATGGGAGAAATTTCCGGCTTCAAAATGGCAAGTATGCTGAAGAAGGACAAGAAGACGGCCCAGATACCCATCATCTTCATTACCGCCAAAGATACGGAAAATGACACCGTGACTGGCTTCAACCTGGGAGCGGACGACTATATATCCAAACCCTTCTCGCTGCGCGAAGTAGCGGCACGTGTCAAAGCCGTACTGAGACGCACCCAACAAGGAGAGACAGAGCATGCACCGGAACAGATTGTCTACAAGACACTGGTGCTGAACGTCATCAAGAAGAAAGTCTGCATTGACGGTGAAGAGGCACCGCTCACCAAAAAAGAGTTTGAAATCTTATTGCTGCTTTTGCAGAATAAAGGACGCGTATTCTCGCGCGAGGATATACTGAACCGCATCTGGAGTGATGAAGTATATGTGCTGGACCGTACCATCGACGTAAACATCACACGCCTACGCAAGAAAATCGGAGTTTATGGCAAATGCATCGTAACACGCTTGGGATATGGATATTGTTTCGAAGCCGAATAACGACAGACACTTTCTGTCCTTCAGCCGGAAGCTTTTCCTTTCGGTCATTTCACTGTTCCTCATATTCGCCGCATGCTTCATCGCCTACCAGTATCAGCGGGAAAAGGAATATAAAGTGGAGCTACTGGACACGCAGTTGCAAGACTATAATGACAGACTACACCAGGAACTTCGTTATCTCCCCGACAGCCTATGGACTTCCATGCTGGACAGCTACATCTCCAAGCATGTGAACAAGGAATTGCGCGTCACTGTGGTAGACCTTCATGGCAACGTATTGTTCGACAGCTCCCAGAACGACAGCCATGAACTGGACAACCACATCAAACGCCCCGAAGTGCAGAAAGCGCTGAAAGACGGCAAGGGCTACGACCTACGGCGCATCTCCGAAACCACCGGCAAGACCTATTTCTATTCTGCCACCGCCTACGAAGGCTGCATCATCCGCTCAGCCCTCCCCTACAACGTCAACCTGATGAACAATCTGGCTGCCGACCCACACTACATCTGGTTCACGGTCATTGTATCACTGCTGCTGATATCCGTCTTCTACAAATTCACCTCCAAACTGGGCAGCGCCATCAACCACCTGCGCGAGTTTGCCAAAAGAGCCGACAAGAACGAACCTATAGACATGGACATACAAGCCGCCTTTCCGCACAATGAGCTTGGAGAGATTTCGCAGCATATCATACAGATATACAAGCGCCTGCGCGAAACCAAAGAGGCGCTTTACATTGAGCGCGAAAAGCTTATCACCCATTTGCAAACCTCCCGCGAAGGACTGGGCGTATTCAACAGAGACAAAAAGGAGATATTGGTAAACAATCTGTTCACCCAATACGGCAATCTGATTTCAGACTCCAACCTGCAGGCTACCGAAGAGATATTCTCCATCTGCGAATTCCAGAAGATAACGGATTTCATCAACAAGGCGCAGAAGCGCCCCTCCTACAACGAAGAACGAAGGATGTCCGTACACATCAACAAGAACGGACGCACCTTCATCGTGGAGTGCATCATCTTCCAAGACCTCAGCTTTGAAATTTCCATCAACGACATCACCCAGGAAGAAGAGCAAGTACGGCTGAAACGGCAGTTGACCCAGAACATCGCCCACGAGCTGAAAACCCCCGTAAGCAGCATACAAGGTTATCTGGAAACCATCGTGAACAACGAAAACATTGCACCCGAAAAGATGCAGGTCTTCCTGGAACGCTGCTACGCGCAAAGCAACCGCCTGAGCCGCCTGCTGCGCGACATATCCGTACTGACCCGCATGGACGAAGCCGCCAACATGATTGATATGGAAAAGGTGGACATCAGCATGCTGGTTTCAAACATCGTCAACGAAGTGTCCCTGGAACTGGAACAGAAGCAAATCACCGTTGTCAATTCCCTAAAACCGAAGATACAGTTGCGGGGCAACTACTCTCTACTCTACTCCATCTTCCGCAATCTCATGGACAACGCCATCGCTTATGCCGGCACCAACATACACATCAACATCAGTTGTTTCCGCGAAGACGAGAATTACTACTATTTCAGTTTTGCCGATACCGGCATCGGCGTTTCTCCCGAACATCTGAACCGTTTGTTCGAACGCTTCTACCGTGTAGACAAAGGACGCTCGCGCAAGTTGGGCGGCACCGGCTTGGGGCTCGCCATAGTGAAGAATGCAGTCCTTATTCACGGAGGCACCATCTCTGCCAAAAACAACCAAGGCGGAGGACTGGAGTTTGTATTCACACTGGCAAAAGAGAGATAACAGCCCGTTTTACCACACCAAACAAAATGCTTTGCATACCTCCGGAGAAGGTTCTTGTGGCAAGTGTGGCTTGTATTGGTATCTTTTCACCTTACCGACATGACGGATTGCTTAAATCGCCTTAAGTCACTATCAATCAGAGAGTAATTTTGCCAACCTATTGCCATGCTTTTGGCAAACTTTTGCCATGCCTATGGCAAAGTTTTGCCAACGCGGTGACAAAGTCTTGCCAAGAGGGTGGCAAAACCTTGCCAATTTGTCGGCAAAAAGAAAGAGAGCAGGGAAGAAAATTTATCACCCATAGAATTGTTTTCTCAAAAAGAATCCGTATCTTTGTCATGCATTGGTTCGCTCCCCCTCTTCTGGGAAAGCGATTAAAAGGGAATCAGGTGTAAATCCTGGACAGTCCCGCTGCTGTAAGTTTCGTGCAACGTTGCAGACAATTACTCTATGCCACTGGAATATTCTTCCGGGAAGGCGCCTGCAACAGAAACAAGTCAGAAGACCTGCCATGCATACTTTATCATTGCTTTCGAGGAAAAAGCGTTGAGTCTAATGAGCCGGACAAACCGTCCATCATTTCATTCATCAAACCTAATTCAGAGAAAGTAAAGAAGGTAATAAACTCTGCCAAGTTTATTTGATGATGTCCGGCCGAAGTGATTTCGTCCGGACATTTACATTACAAAAAGTCATATTTAAATTGGTTATTACATAGATTTTGCCTAAATTCGGCACATTAAACTGCAATAATCGGTTTATCCGTTAACCTATTGTCAAATTATTAAAGATACAGAGTCTATGGAATTACCATTTGCCGAAGCATGGAAAATCAAAATGGTGGAACCTATCCGTAAAAGTACCCGCCAGGAACGCGAACAATGGCTGAAAGAAGCCCACTACAACGTATTCCAACTCAAATCGGAACAAGTTTATATCGACCTCATCACCGACTCAGGCACCGGCGCCATGAGCGACCGCCAATGGGCAGGCATGATGCTGGGTGACGAAAGCTATGCCGGAGCCACCTCATTCTTCAAACTGAAAGAAGTCATCACCCGCCTCACCGGATTTGAATACATTATCCCCACCCACCAGGGACGCGCTGCCGAAAATGTACTCTTCTCCTACTTGGTGCACGAGGGCGACATTGTGCCGGGAAACTCCCATTTCGACACCACCAAAGGACATATCGAGGGACGCCGGGCATTGGCTCTGGACTGCACCATAGACGAAGCCAAACAGACACAGCTGGAAATTCCCTTCAAAGGCAATGTAGACCCTAAAAAACTGGAAAAAGCATTACAGGAACATAGCGAACGGATACCGTTCGTCATCGTCACCATAACCAACAACACTGCAGGCGGCCAGCCGGTTTCCATGCAGAACCTGCGCGAAGTCCGCGCCATTGCCGACAAGTACGGCAAGCCCGTTCTCTTTGACTCGGCACGCTTTGCGGAAAATGCCTACTTCATCAAAATGAGAGAAGAAGGTTACCGCAACAAGAGCATAAAGGAAATTACCCGCGAGATGTTTGACCTTGCCGACGGTATGACGATGAGTGCCAAAAAAGACGGTATTGTCAACATGGGCGGATTCATAGCCACCCGCCGGAAAGACTGGTATGAAGGTGCCAAAGGCTTCTGCGTGCAGTTCGAAGGCTACCTTACTTACGGAGGCATGAACGGTCGTGACATGAACGCCCTTGCCATCGGCCTGGATGAAAATACTGAATTTGACAATCTGGAAACCCGCATTCACCAGGTGGGCTATCTAGCCATGAAACTGGATGAGTACGGGATACCCTACCAACGTCCCGCAGGCGGCCATGCCATATTTGTGGATGCCCCCAAAGTGCTGACACATGTGCCCAAAGAAGAATTCCCGGCACAAACACTGACCGCTGAGCTCTATCTGGAAGCAGGCATACGCGGCTGCGAAATCGGGTATCTGCTGGCAGACCGCGACCCGGTGACCCGCGAAAACCGCTTCAACGGCCTGGACTTGCTTCGGCTTGCCATCCCCCGCCGCGTGTATACCAACAACCACATGGATGTGGTGGCAGCCGCTTTGAAAAATGTATATGACAAACGGGAAAGTATTACCCGCGGAGTGCGCATCACCTGGGAAGCTCCGTTGATGAGACACTTCACGGTACAACTGGAAAGGCTGTAAGAGATTTACAGACTCAATGTCAAGACAAAATCCGGAAACAAATAATAATGAATAGTGAACCGGCGTTTCTCCACCGTACGATATTCTTCGGCGGAGAATACGCCGCTTTCATTTACAGCAAAAGGCAGAATGCGCATGTGCCCGCGAAAATCAACCTCGGAAGCATTCAGGCATTTGAACATGGTCTCCTTAGCCGACCAGTGCAGCAACAGTGACCAAGTGTCGGTTCCGCGAAACACGGATGGCTGTTCATCTTCGCGCATGAATTTATGTGCCACCTTCCTTACCCGCTCACCATACTGCTCGATGTCAACACCCACTTCCCGACCCGGCAATCCCAAGACAACAGCCACATAACCTTTCGTATGCGAAATACTGAGAGAGGCGGAGTCATCCGCCAGATAAGGTTTCCCACTGGGATGATAGGCAATCTCTTTCTCTTCTCCCGACAGAGTATAAAGCAATACGCGGACAGCCAGCCACTCCAAACGGCGGTGTGCCGCGGTGAAGCGCCGCATACCTTCCCGGTATACTTCCTGATGAGGAAGCATGGCCAGCAATTCCTCCGGAGATTCCTCCGTTTTCCAAATTCCCCATCGACAGGGAAGAGCGGTATGTTGCAAGAAGAGGGGCACGGAACAATTTAAAAATTAATAATTAAAAATTAAAGGGAAGAAGAGTTGGGTTCTGCCGGGGCATTTACTGTGAACTTCACTTTCAGGATACGGCGGTTGTCCATCTCCAACACCTCAAACTCATAACGGCCGTAGGTCACCTTTTCATGGAGAGCAGGAAATTCCCCCTTCAGTTCCAGCAGAAGTCCGGCAAGCGTATCGGCATCCCCTGCCACCTCATCGAACGTTTCCTCGTCTATCTTCGTTATTTTATAGAAATCAGTCAGCTGGGTCTTGGCTTCAAATACCCAAGTGTGGTCATTCAGTACGGCATATGTACGTTCTTCATCATCGTATTCGTCATGAATTTCGCCCACAATCTCCTCAATAATGTCCTCCATGGTGACAATGCCCGACGTACCACCGAACTCATCGACCACAATGGCTATATGAATCTTGTTTGCCTGGAAATCGCGCAGCAAATCATCAATCATCTTGGTTTCGGGCACAAAATAGGCGGGCCGGATAAGCGACTGCCAACGGAAATTATCCCCTTTGTTCAGATGGGGAAGCAAATCCTTGATATAAAGCACCCCCTTGATATTGTCACGGCTATCCGCATAGATGGGAATACGGGAGTAGACATTCTCTACGATGCACTTCACCACATCTTTGAAAGGGGTACGGATATCCAGGTCCACCACATCAAGGCGAGAGGTCATGACCTCCTTGGCCGTTTCCCCGCCAAAGCGGATGATACCTTCCAGAATATTATTCTCCTCCGAAAGCTCTGCCTTGTCGGTCAGCTCCAACGCATGCGAGAGTTCATCGACCGATATGTTATGGTTCTTGCGGACCATATGCTTGTTCAGGAAAGAGGTGGAACGTACCAGCATAGATGCCATCGGATAGAATACGGAACGGCAAAACGTGATGCCGGGAGCGGCAAAACGGCAGAAAGCCAGCGTCTTCTGAGCCGAATATATCTTAGGCATGATTTCACCGAAAAGCAACAGCAAAAATGTAAGGACTACTGTCAGAATGAGGAACTCTGCAATGGGAGAATGAAATTGGAACACATTCATAAAGAAGAAGTTGCAGAGCATGATTATGGTTACATTCACGAAGTTGTTCGTAATCAGAATCGTTGCCAACAAACGTTCGCTGTTGTCCAGCAGATTACTGATTTTCTCATCCGAAGGATGCTTTCTCTCCGCTATTGCATTCAGGTCTGACGGAGAAAGAGAGAAAAAGGCTATTTCGGAAGCTGATGCAAAACCGGAAACAAGCAAAAGCAAACCTGCCAACACAATGGCTACAACGGCCGAAATAGAAGGAGTCTGTACGGATATACCGTTAAAAACATCTGCCAACTGGCATAAATAAGCGTCTGGGTCCAAAGATTTTGGTTTTAGTTAAACAATTAGAACGGCAAGTCGTCCGTCGGGTTATCTTGTGCAGGGGCAGCCTGCGGTTGTACTGGTTGTTGTGGCTGGGGGGCGGCTCCCGCCTGCGGCGCATAAGGGCCAGCACCGGGAGTTGCCGTTCTCGGAGTCAGCATCTCCATATTGTCGACAAATATCTCAGTCACATAACGCTTGATGCCTCCCTGGTCATCGTAAGAACGGGTACGTATCTTACCTTCCACGTAAAGCTTATCGCCTTTATGCACATATTTCTCAACGATTTCGCCTAAACGGCCACGGAATATCAGGTTATGCCATTCGGTACGGTCCGGAATCTGCGTACCATTCTGCAAAGTGTATCCTTTCTCCGTAGTGGCCAAAGAAAGCTGGGCAACACAGTTTCCACCTTCATAATAGGTTATTTTAGGGTCTTGTCCCACATTTCCTATCAATATCACTTTATTTACTGACATAAGCTTCTATTTTATTAATTTGCTGCCAAAATTAACGAGAATATTCACACCATGCAAGAATACAAACAACTTTTATACATATTTCTCCAAGAAAGCATGTATCAGCCGGGGTACCGCATAACGGCCCAAATCTTCGACTGCAACCCGTTGGTAACTTGAGAAGGAGCTCGAATTATCGGGCAGAGTAACCTCGTAGAAGTTGGTGTAAATCACTCTGTGGGACAATACGTGCTTCACCCCCCGAAGCAGTATACGGACCATCCGTACCTCTCCCTCTGCAAACAGCGCATGAAACTGCGGACATGCCAGAAATTCCTCTTCGGATAAATCTTTTTCCGTTTCAACCAGAGGCAATTCAAAGAGATTTTTCCAGATATCGTCCTCCGTCCTCTTATGTATCAAGGTATGCACGCCCATGCGTACATATATATAATTAAAATAGCGGTTGGTGGTCTTGGTTCTGTGCTGCTTCACGGGCAGTTGCTGCACTTTTCCTTCAGACAATGCCCGGCAGCTGCCGGACAAAGGACAAAACAGACAGTTGGGCGACTGCGGCGTACACTGCACGGCTCCGAAGTCCATAATTGCCTGGTTATAATCTGCCGGCCTGGATTTATCGAGCACCTCACCCGCCAAAGCGGTAAAAGTCTTTTTCCCTTCAGTAGAATCAATGGGAACATCAATGCCGAAATAGCGGGAAAGCACCCGATACACATTCCCGTCGACCGCCGCATAAGGCATGTCATAGGCAAAGGAGCAGATGGCCGCTGCCGTATAATCCCCCACTCCCTTCAAGGCACGTACCTCTGCATAGGTTTTCGGAAATGTCCCCTTCATGCTTTTGGCTGCGGCATGCAGGTTACGGGCACGCGAATAGTACCCCAGGCCCTGCCAATATTTCATCACTTCGTCCTCGGACGCAGCAGCCAGCGACACCACATCCGGGAAGCGTTTTATGAAACGCAGAAAATACTCATACCCCTGCGCCACTCTTGTCTGTTGTAAGATGATTTCAGAAATCCATATCAGATAAGGGTCCGTGGTATTTCGCCACGGAAGGTCGCGTTTGTTCTCCGCATACCAGTCCAACAATGTTCCGCTAAAAATATTCATGCTGCAAAAATACTTCATTTTCAGCCTAACAAAGCTTAATGCCAAGACTTTTTTAGAAAATTGTCCGAAATATATTTTTTAGAGCCACGGAAAAGCTATATATTTGCAGTCCAAAAAATTAGGAAAACTATAGTAATAATATTTTTTTTAAAGAAAAATGACTAAAGCTGATATTGTAAACGAAATTACAAAGAACACCGGAATTGATAAGACAACCGTACTTACAACCGTTGAAGCATTCATGGACGCAGTAAAGGCATCTTTATCCAAAGATGAAAATGTTTACCTCCGCGGGTTTGGTAGTTTTGTAGTGAAGAAAAGAGCCCAGAAAACTGCTCGCAACATCTCCAAGAACACTACAATAATCATTCCGGAACATAACATTCCGGCATTTAAGCCTGCAAAAACGTTCACCCTCTCAGTGAAGAAATAATAAACAATAGTATTAACCCATAAAATTTTGAAGCTATGCCAAGCGGAAAGAAGAAAAAAAGACATAAAATGTCTACGCACAAGCGTAAAAAAAGACTAAGAAAGAACAGACATAAAAGCAAAAAGTAATTTTTAGTCTGAAGGACAAAATAAAGAACAAACTTGTGAAGCAAAATGTCTCGCGGGTTTGTTCTTTGTTTAAGTAGTAAATTGAATCATTTAAAAGCCAATTATTGTGACAAGCGAACTCGTTGTAGACGTACAGCCCAAAGAGGTATCCATTGCACTGCTTGAAGACAAGCAGCTGGTGGAACTCCAGAGCGAAGGAAGAAACATCTCCTTTTCGGTGGGCAACATGTATTTGGGACGCGTCAAGAAATTGATGCCCGGCCTGAATGCCTGCTTCGTGGACGTGGGTTACGAGAAAGACGCTTTTCTTCATTATCTGGACCTGGGTCCTCAATTTAACTCGTTAGAGAAGTACGTAAAGCAAACTTTAAGCGACAAGAAGAAGCTGAATCCCATTACCAAAGCAACCATACTTCCCGACCTTGAAAAGGACGGAACGGTTTCCAACACACTCAAGGTGGGACAAGAAGTAGTGGTGCAAATTGTCAAGGAACCTATCTCTACCAAAGGGCCGCGACTGACTTCCGAGCTTTCCTTTGCCGGAAGATACCTCGTGCTGATTCCCTTCAATGACAAGGTTTCCGTATCACAAAAAATTAAATCGAGCGAAGAGCGCGCACGCCTCAAGCAACTGTTGATGAGTATCAAGCCGAAAAACTTCGGCGTCATCGTCCGCACCGTGGCCGAAGGAAAACGTGTTGCCGAGCTCGACGGAGAGCTTAAAGTATTACTGAAACATTGGGAAGATGCCATTACAAAAGTACAGAAGGCCACCAAATTTCCGACACTGATTTACGAAGAAACCAGCCGTGCCGTAGGACTGTTGCGCGACTTGTTCAATCCTTCCTTCGAAAACATCCACGTGAACAACGAGGCTGTGTACCACGAAATCAAGGATTACGTAACCCTCATCGCCCCTGAACGGGCAGGAATTGTGAAGCTGTACAAAGGTCAACTCCCCATTTACGACAATTTTGGTATCACCAAACAAATCAAGTCGTCATTCGGCAAGACCATTTCATACAAAAGTGGTGCCTACCTGATTATTGAGCATACTGAGGCGCTTCACGTAGTAGACGTGAACAGCGGTAACCGCACCAAGAATGCCAACGGGCAGGAGGCCAACGCACTGGAAGTGAATCTGGGTGCAGCCGACGAACTGGCACGCCAGCTCAGACTAAGGGATATGGGTGGTATCATCGTGGTGGACTTCATCGACATGAATGAAGCCGAAAACCGACAGAAGCTTTACGAACGTATGTGTGCCAACATGCAGAAAGACAGAGCACGTCACAACATCCTGCCGCTCAGTAAATTCGGACTGATGCAGATTACACGCCAGCGTGTACGCCCGGCTATGGATGTAAATACGACGGAAACCTGCCCCACCTGCTTCGGTAAAGGCACCATCAAATCGTCCATCCTCTTTACGGACACCTTAGAGAGTAAGATTGACTACCTGGTCAACAAATTGAAGATAAAGAAATTCTCGTTACACATCCACCCGTACATCGCAGCCTACGTCAATCAGGGACTCGTCTCCTTGAAACGGAAGTGGCAGATGAAGTACGGATTCGGTATCAAGATTATTCCAAACCAGAAATTAGCATTCCTGGAATATGTATTCTACGACCTGCAAGGGGAAGAGATAGACATGAAGGAAGAAATCGAAATCAAATAAAAAAGACGGCGAAGGGTATTTATCTTCGCCGTCTTTTTTAGCTCTTGCTTTGGGGGAGCTCTCCCCAAACATGCCTTTCGTTATAAAGCCAAACGATAGATTTCCCTGCAATCAGTCATGGTCAGCTTCACGTAGTTGCCAAGCAGTTCGCCTTTATTGCGCCGCAGACTGACGAGCATACGGTCTATATCGGGATGCTCGATACCCAACTCCTTAAAGCTAACCGGCAAGCCCATGTAACGGAAAAAGTGTTTCAGTCGGGCAGTACCTGCCAAAGCCATCTCTTCCAAATCTTCGGACTTGGGTATATCAAAAACACGATGGGCAAACTGGGCTATCTTTGCCGGATTATGTTCTGCCATAAAAGCCATCCAGGCAGGGAAGATTACAGCCAAGCCGGCACCGTGGGCTACATTATAGATAGCACTGATTTCATGTTCCAGTGCATGGGATGCCCAGTCTTCCTCACGCCCTACCCCACAAGTTCCGTTATGCGCCACAGTGCCACACCACATAATGTTGGCACGCGCGGCATAGTTGTCCGGTTGCTGTTTCACCCGGTAAGCTTCTTTAATGATAGCTGTCAAGGTGCCTTCACAAAGCCGGTCGCTGATTTCCACATCCGGTGTATTCGTGAAGTAACGCTCCATGATGTGGGCCATCATGTCGGCAATGCCACAAGCCGTCTGATAAGCCGGGAGGGTGTAGGTCAGTTCAGGATTCATGATGGAAAATACGGGACGCAAATGCTCGGGGGCACAGAGACCCAGTTTTTGGAGTGTCTCTGTCTTGGTAATTACCGTATTGCCCGAACCCTCGCTTCCGGCAGCCGGGATAGTCAGCACCACGGCTACTTTCAACGCTTTCTCCACCTTGGCACGACCGATAAAGAAATCCCAGAAGTCCCCATCATAGAGGGCTCCGGCAGCAATGGCCTTTGCCGTATCTATGACCGAACCACCTCCCACAGGAAGCATCATATCCACCTGCTCACGACGGCAAAGCTGAATACCTTCGTATACCTTCCCGTCAATGGGATTGGGCTGGACACCTCCCATTTCGCAATAAGCCACACCGGCTTCCTGCAAGGATTGCTTCACCCTATCCAGCAGACCACTCCGTACAACAGAACCGCCTCCATATACTATCATCACTTTTTGTGCACCATACTTACGCGCCAATGCACCGACTTGCACTTCAGTATTCTTGCCAAAGACAAACTCTGTAGGACTATAAAAAACAAAATTATTCATTGTATACCTTATTTAATGTATCGACTGTATCTTTCAAAGAAGCGTCCGAACGCTCCCCACTTCATCAGTCCTTTCTCAAAAACAAAAATACCCAGCAATGCACAAGAGATGCCCAGCATCACATCAATCAGATAATGGTGTCCCGAATAGACAGCCGTCCACCAGATACCGACCATAATCACCGCAAACAACGCTATCAACCACTTTTTGCTGCGGTCCATAACCGCGTAGGCCAAAGCCACCACCATATAGGCGGCATGGAGCGAGGGCACTGCCGCAAATACATTGGCATTCCTTCCGTAAATGGAGTTGAAGATGGAGCATCCCAGCAATTCGTCAAAGCGCCCTAAGCCTGCCACATTGCCCGGAGTGTCGAGTATCGGCTCGAAACCATAATTCATGGCATACCAGGGCGGAGCAGCGGGATGGATGTAATAGCCGGCAAAACCGATGAGATTAACCAGCAGGAACACCATCGCAAAACGAAGATATACCTTACGGTCACCCTTCAGATAGAGCCACAACCCGAATGCAATGGGAACCGGTACCCAACAGAGATAGAATATCCCGGCAAAGAAATCGGCAACAGGACAATGGTTCAAAGCAAAATACTCACAAGGGATAAGGACAGCACCGTCTACAGACAAGCCAAAAAGGGATTTTTCTGCCTCATAAAGTCCTTTTACATCAATGGGATTCACCTGGTAATTGGGATATACGCGCATCCAGTCATACGAAATGCCGAATATGAAAAACGGCAACAGCGCCACTGCCAACTTACGGGTTGTCTGTCCGGCAAAGAACAATAACAGAAATACACCCCCCATCAGGAAATGTTCCGGACGAAGCCCGATACAGACCGCTGTCAGAATCAGGAAAAACGCTGTGATGACAATCACCAGCACTACCTCTCTCACAGAGGGAAACAAACTATTTTTCATTCCTTGTCTTTCAGTAGTTTATAGCAATGCGCCAAGCGGGCAAATGCCGTCAAATTCGCCAATATTGCAATCACTGCCATAGGCACAATTAGTATCAGCATCGGGTCGAATAAAGTACAATCACCAAAGATACCGCAGAACATGGCACCGAGGGCAGTCAGCACAACGCGTTCGGGGCGCTGCATGAAACCGACTTTACACTCCAGCCCCAAACCTTCGGCACGGGCACGCACGTAACTCACCATCAGCGAACCTATCAGCGCAATGAATGTAATGATGGAGCCCCACAAATAGCCTTGCAGCATCAGGTAATAGAAGATGCCGAACAATGTCACGAGCTCGCTGTAACGGTCGAGTACGGAGTCGTAGAGCGCACCGAAAGTAGAACTCATTTTACCCACGCGTGCCACACGTCCGTCCATCATGTCAAACAACCCGGCAAAGAGCACAATACCGCCTCCCCAGCCCACATAGGCCAGTTCACCACTCTTGTACACCCCGGCATACACAAACAAGGCAGCCGCCACGATATTCAGTACCAGCCCCGTAGTCGTAATAAAGTTAGGCGTAATGCCAATTCTAATCATACCATGCACCACAGGATTGATAATCTTGTATATCACCTGCTGCAACCAATCTCTATAATTCATATTCGTCTTTTTTGTTCTCTAAATAATGTTTCAGAAAGCCTTTTATATTGTGATTACGATAAACGAAAAAACGTTGCAGATGGTAGTTCCAAAAAAAAGCTACCAGCACTGCTACTATTATCTTTGACAGAATAAATACATTGTCTATATAATATCCCAACAGCCCATTGACCCATGTCATGCCCGTAAGCCACTCGGTCAGTGCAAAAGTGCCCCAGGTATTCAGTATAATGCTGCCTCCCCAGACAAAGAGATATTTCACGGCAACATGCGTTTTCTTACAGTCTTCGGCATGGAACACCCATCCGTAATTAATGGCACAGTTTACAATGCCTCCTACCACGGAACCCGTGAATGTGGCATAAAGATAAAAAACAGCAAAAGCCTTTACCAGAAGGATAGTCACCAGAAAATCGACAAAGCTTGCGAATTGCGCAGAAATCTGGGCCTTGAAGAAGATCCAGACAGAATGGCGCCACGACACACCTTTGCCATTTGATTTCAACTGATTATCCATCTTGCCACAATCAAAATTATAAATCCGTAGACTCCAGACAGAATATCGTCCATCATTACCCCGATTCCACCCGGCAGACTTTCCATACGGCGAATGCCCAAGGGCTTGAATATATCAAACAAACGGAACAAGACAAATGCTCCCAATGCATACCATACATGTCCGGCGGGCGCCGCAAGCAAGGCAATCCACACACCGACCATTTCATCGACCACCACGCGCGAAGGGTCTTCGCCCCAAGATGCCTCCAGGCGGTTAGCAGCCCAGATACCGGCAAGTGTAAATACCAAAATCAATGCTACTGTCAGCCACAAAAGGCAGGCACTTGAAACCAGATAAGACAACCCGAACCAGATAAGCGTAGCCAGCAAAGCTCCCGCAGTGCCGGGTGCAAAAGGAGAAAAGCCCGAGCCAAAGCCCGTACCGATAATGACTGGGAGGAGGGAGGGTTTCTTCATCAAAAAAGTAATGAGGTGATAAATGCGATAAAAACGGTAAAGTGATAAATGCAATAAAGTAATAAAAGTGATAAAGTGGTAAAGTGCTATCACTCTATCACCTTACCACCTTATTTTTATCACCTTATCACTGTTTTTTTAATCCAGATAACTCGGTGCTGTTTCACCCACCATGTTACGGAGAGTCTCTTTCACCATGCGCCATTGCTGGAACAAATCGTGTACCGGCTCATGCTCGAAATCGTGCATCGGGCTCTTGCAGAAGAAGGATAGCCACGTCTGGATGCCGCACATACCTGCACGCAATGCCAAATCACTGAAAATAACCAAGTCGAGCGCGATGGGAGCAGCAAGAATGGAGTCACGGCACAGGAAGTTAACCTTGATTTCCATCGGATAGCCCATCCAGCCGAAAATATCGATGTTGTCCCATGCTTCCTTGTTATCCTTACGAGGAGGATAGTAGTTAATGCGTACCTTATGATAAACATCACCGTACAAGTCAGGATATTTCTCCGGTTCGAAGATATTGTCGATAACAGACAGCTTGCTGACCTCTTTTGTCTTGAAGTTCTCCGGTTGGTCGAGTACCTCGCCGTCACGGTTACCCAGAATATTCGTAGAGAACCAGCCGCTTACACCCAACATACGGGTCTTGAACATCGGAGCAAGCACCGTCTTCATCAAAGTTTGGCCACTCTTGAAGTCCTTACCGGAAATGGGCACATTCATTTTCTTGGAGAATTCCCACATGGCTGGAGTATCCACACACAGATTAGGAGCACCCATAATAAACGGAGCGCCTTCTGCAATGGCAGCATATGCATAGCACATACTCGGAGAGATTACTTCAGTATTGTTTTCCTTCATTGCCTGTTCCAAAGCAGCGAGAGATTCGTGCTCCTTGGACAGAGGAATATATATTTCGGTACTTGCAGCCCACAGCACAGCAATACGCTCGCAGTTATTGGCTGCCTTGAAGTTACGGATATCCTCACGCAACTGCTCTGTCATTTCCCAGCGAGTAGCAGCCTTCTTAATATGCGTACCGTTCAAACGTTTTGCAAAATTGTGGTCGAATGCAGCAGGCATCGGCTTGATGGCTTGCAGTTCGTCTTTTACCAAATTCAAGTCTTTCTCTTTCAAAACCTCGGCATACATAGCAGCTTCGTAGGCGTTGTCCGGGAAAATGTCCCAACCGCCGAAAATGATATCATTCAAATCAGCCAAAGGCACTATGTCTTTGATAAGTTTCTCTTTGCCATCCTGCATGCGCATAGCAGCCATTTGTGTGATTGAGCCTATAGCTTTTGCCAAGCCCTTGCGAGCAGCTAATGTACCGGTAATCATGGTGGTTGCAACCGCACCACCTACTCCGACTACCAGCACGCCCAGGCGTCCGGTTGCCGGCTTAATGTTTTCTTTCATTGCCATTGTATTATTTAGAGTTTAAAAAATTGCTCAAATTTAGGGTATTTTACTCAATTGGGATTAGTCATTTTATCCGATTTAATGTCCTATTAGTAAGATTTAAGTTAAAATGTCATGTGTAGACTGATTCTGAGCCCGGATTTGTCGATATTTGGTAAATTTCGGTAAGTCAAACGCCATACATAATCGACACGCAATACTTTGAAAATATTTTCAACACCTACACCTGCCTCTACGTATGGCGTATGCCCCATTGTAGTGCTGCCGGCAGGAAAACGGAACAAATCCTGCTGAAAAGCCGGATTATTCTTATCACTCAAATTCCCATACAAGCCGCGACAGGAAAGCACTTCACGCCATTTCAACTTTTTCAACAAAGGAATACGGTTGAAGAGCCAGCCGTTCAAGTAATAGGTCACATCCCAGGAAGCGTATTCATCGTTCATGAATTCCATGGCATTCATCAGTGAATAGGACTCGGGCTGTATGGTATAGGACAAGTTCGCGTTGGGAATGACGAGCAAAGGGAAAGGAACCTTGTTCCATACTTTCCCGGCCTTCAGGATAACGTCCGTATAACCGAATGCTGAGAACCAGAAACGCTTTTGAAAACCCGCTTCCGTATAGTGATAGGTATAGTCTCCTCCCAGTACCCCTTTGGCAGCCATGGTATGTGTAAGCGAAAAGACCGGAGCATCCAGCGAAACGGGGAAACGGTTCCATTGGGTCTGGAAGAATTTCTCGTTGGGAGCATAGCGCAGCTTCAATTCCAGTTCACTGGTCGAAATACTTTTTACATACGTATTATGGTCGTCCTGCTTGACGAAAGGAATCAGATGGGATGATTCATCTTTACGCAGACGCGTCGTCATCTGTACGGAAAAACCGGAATGGAACTCATTGGTATAGGTCAGTTCCGCCTTCCGCTGATAACCGATACGGTCATCCTTCTGACGTTTCAAAGCAAGAAAAACATTGTCCTGACTGGTATAAAGATAGTGTTGTCCATATTGATTGACATCTGACAAGTAACGGAGCTTCAACGAATGTATAGGAAATTCATTGGCATATTCCTTCTTCTTATGAAAAGAATATTCCAGTTCGGCAAGTCCTTTTACACGATGGTCGCGAAAACCGTATGCCATATACCCCCTACCGAACAGATGCGGATTGAGCCATGCCGTCGTCATACCGCCGGCACGCAAGCGCACCCCTTCCAGTGTATTTCCGCTGATGGTGGTATTCATCATACCGATATAGAACAAAGGTTCTTTTTCCTTCGGAGCGGGAATATACCCCGTGAACAGCACCTTCAACACTTTCTCCGTCCAGAAATAAACGGGATAGCTGCGCAACTGGGCCATCATCTTGTCCACCGAAGTTTCTTTCTTGCTGACTTCCACCTGGCGGTTGGCATCCCAATATGCTTCCGAATAGCCGGAAGCCGATGTCTCTTCAATCACCTTTTCCGGTTTTCGGAAAGCCTGCAGAGCCTTGTCATCCGGTTCATACTGATAATTTCTGTAATACACATCCCGCTTGGCATAAATACCGTCACTATTGTCCACCAACTTGAACTCCGTAGTGATACTCTCATTGAGCAACTGCCTCGTACCGTCCTCCGCGCGGTCAAAATTCTGTTCAATCTTCATGTAGTCCACAAAGTTCAGATTTATTTTCTGAGGAAAGTTCATGACGGCACGCTTTACAAAATAGGTACTGTCCAGCATGACGTATAAATGTCCCGTAAAACCGAACGACTCGGAGTTGAAAGGGACAAATGTCAAGTCAACACAAGGCTTTCCGGCAACGGTAAGCGTATCCATCAGATAATATTTGTAGAAAGACGGCCCAAGGGAGGAAAGCGGACTGACAAACTTATTGGTGAACAAGGTGATGTTGTTCTCATAAAGGTCTACATCGGTCATGGTGACACTGATAGCCTGCTCCATACCCTGCTGGGAAAGCATTTCGTCCACTCCTGCCTGCCTGCGGGCGGTGACCCACTGTTTCCGGCTATGCGGAGACTTGCGGTAATAGTCTGTGGCAAGTAACTCACGGTTGGAGATGGCCAGTACCGGCCTGCCGGTAACGGCAGAGGTATCGACATAATCCGTCAGAAACTTGAACTTACGGTAAAGCCACTTCTGTTGCTTCAAGCTGTCGAAGTTATTGATGGCAAAAGTCATCTTTTCATAGCGGTCACGTTTCCAGAAGTCGCGTTCGTCGGGCGAGTAGTCATCCCGATGCTCTATCATCTTGCGTACAAACTCCACTGCGGGATTATCCTTTTTCTTATACCGTTCACGTTTCGGCTTCACCACCACCTCATCCAGTGCATAAGTGGCTGGCGAAAGGGCAATATTGAACTTAGAAGACTTTGCAGGATGAATCAGCCGGACATATTCATTATATCCCACGGCCGAAATGACCAGCGTGGCCTCCGGGCGATAGGTCTTGAAGGAAAAACGGCCGTTATTGTCCGTCATCCCTCCCTCCGTAGTTCCTTTCAGATAAACTGACGTATAAGGCAACGGCTCCTTCGTCAACGAATCGGTGACAACGCCTTGCACCATATATTGTGCTCTCAATGGAAGAGTAACCAGCTGGATAAGCAGAAATACCCTAAAAAACAACTTCATACCTTGTTTTACCTAATTTGGATGGCAAAGGTACGGAAGAAAACTTTTTCTTAAAGTTCGGTTTTACGGAATAAATGTTCTAAAAAACTCCTTTTGTACAAAACACTTCCCGTTAAAAGCCGTTGTATAGCGAAACGACGCTCCAGAAAGCATCGGAACAACCAATATATAACCTAAACAACTTGATTATGGAATGGATTTTCAACCAGCTCAGGGAACGCCCCGAACTTGCCATTTTCCTCACTATATTCCTGGGATTCTGGCTGGGGAAACTGCGTATCGGTAAGTTTACGCTGGGCACAGTGACCAGTGTACTGCTTGTAGGCGTACTGGTAGGGCAACTGAATATAGCCGTACCGGGTCCGATAAAGTCGGTATTTTTTCTGCTTTTCCTTTTTGCCGTGGGCTATAAAGTGGGTCCCCAGTTCTTCCGCGGACTGAAAAAGGACGGATTACCCCAAGTAGGCTTTGCCGTACTGATGTGTGTATCCGTACTGTTAGTGACCTGGCTGCTGGCCCTGATGATGGGCTACAATGCCGGTGAAGCTGCCGGACTGCTGGCCGGTTCGCAAACCATCTCCGCCGTCATCGGAGTGGCAGAAGACACCATGGCCAATATGGGACTGGACGAGGCCCAACGACAAAGTTACGTCAACATCATTCCCGTATCCTACGCCGTCACCTACATTTTCGGTACGGCAGGCTCGGCATGGGTCCTATCATCCATTGGTCCCAAGATGCTAGGCGGGCTGGAAAAGGTGAAAGCCGCCTGCAAGGAACTGGAGGCGAAGATGGGCAGCTCTCTGGCTGACGAACCGGGATTCATGCCGGCGGCACGCCCCGTCACTTTCCGTGCCTACCGGGTCGAAAACGAATGGTTCAAGAATGGAAAGCGGGTGATTGACCTGGAAGTCTACTTCCGGCAGCACGACAAACGTCTATTTGTGGAACGCCTCCGCAAATCCGGAGTTGTGGTGGAAGTCAGCATGAACATACAGATAGAGCCGGGAGACGAAGTAGTGCTAAGCGGACGCCGCGAATACATCATAGGCGAAGAAAGCTGGATAGGGCCGGAAGTACAAGATGCCCAGCTCCTGGATTTTCCTGCCGAAAAGTTACCGGTTACAATCACACGCAAGACGGTTGCCGGCAAGACGGTTGCAGTTATCCGAAGGGAAAAGTTCATGCACGGTGTCAGTATCCGGAGCATCAAGCGCGCCGGAATATCCATTCCCGTGCTGGCACAAACGGTAGTAGATGCCGGCGACGTCATCGAAGTGGTAGGTACCAGGCAGGAAGTGGAAGCAGCAGCCAAACGTCTGGGGTATATAGACCGCCCTACCAACCAGACGGATATGATATTCGTAGGCCTTGGTATCCTTGTCGGAGGTTTGTTCGGAGCACTTTCCGTCCATATCGGCGGCATCCCCATCAGCTTGAGCACAAGCGGCGGCGCATTGATTGCGGGCTTGTTCTTCGGCTGGCTCCGCAGTAAGCACCCCACCTTCGGGCGCATTCCCGAACCTTCACAATGGGTGTTGAACAATGTCGGTCTGAACATGTTCATTGCGGTAGTGGGCATTTCGGCAGGTCCCAGTTTCGTGCAGGGCTTCCACGACGTAGGTATCAGCCTGTTTCTGGTGGGAGCAGCCGCCACCACCCTGCCGCTGATTATCGGCTTGCTGCTGGCAAGGTATGTTTTCAAGTTCCATCCGGCACTGGCTTTGGGCGTCTGCGCGGGGGCACGTACCACTACGGCCGCTTTAGGCGCGGTGCAGGATGCCGTTGAGAGTGAGACACCTGCTCTGGGATACACCGTGACCTATGCCGTGGGCAATACCTTATTAATAATATGGGGTGTAGTCATCGTTTTGCTAATATAAGACGATTCTGTACCAATGCTTACTAATCCGGAGCATTCAAAGAATTATTGCCGGAAATGCAAGCGACTATATACCCATTCACTAATAGCTATTCGTCCGACAGCTGTCGGTCGATAATTCAACAGTTGTCGGACGATGATTCAACAACTGTCGGACGAAAAGGAAACATATATCGGACGATTAATTTCAAGCAAGGAAAGAAATAGTATACCGCATGAACAGAGATTATTCGCCGAATGACTGAAAACAATAAATAACGAACCTAAACTTGAGCTTATGGATACAAAACTTTTAGAAAAGAAAATGGAATCTATCAGTCCTTTCGAACTGAAGAACCGCCTGATAGACATGGCAGACGAGAGTCTGAAGAAAACCGCCCGTACCATGCTGAACGCAGGGCGCGGCAACCCCAACTGGATTGCAACCGCTCCACGCGAAGCCTTCTTCCTGTTGGGAAGCTTCGGCCTGGAAGAGTGCCGCCGCATCATGGATTTGCCCGAGGGAATTGCAGGCATCCCCGAAAAAAAAGGCATTGCCTCTCGCTTCGAAGCCTTCCTGAAAAAGAACAATAACGTACCGGGCGCCAAATTGCTGGAACAAACCTACAACTACCTGCTGATGCAGCATGCCGCCGACCCCGACAGCCTTGTACACGAATGGGCCGAAAGCATTGTAGGCGACCAGTATCCCGTGCCCGACCGCATCCTTCATTTTACGGAAATCCTTGTGCAAGATTACCTTTCGCAAGAGATGTGCGACAACCGTCCTCCCCGGGGTGCCTATGACCTGTTTGCCACCGAAGGTGGAACAGCCGCCATGTGCTACATCTTCGACTCCCTGCAGGAAAACTTCCTGCTGAACAAAGGGGACGGCATCGTCCTCATGGTTCCTGCCTTTACCCCCTATATTGAAATCCCACAACTCAGCCGCTACCAGTTTCGAGTGACCAAAATACATGCCAACCGCATGAATAACGAAGGGATGCACCTCTGGCAGTACAGCGACGAAGACATAGACCGCTTGAAAAGCCCTAAAATCAAGGCCCTCTTTGTCACCAATCCCAGTAATCCGCCCAGCTACACACTCAGTCCGGATACAATGGCGCGCATCGTGAGTATCGTCAGAAATGACAACCCTAATCTGATGATTATTACAGACGACGTATACGGTACATTCAGTCCGCACTTCCGTTCGTTCATGGCAGAAATTCCCTACAATACGCTTTGCGTCTATTCATTCTCCAAATACTTCGGTGCCACCGGATGGCGCAATGCGGTCATCGCCCTGCACGAATTCAATCTGTTCGACAAGCTGATAGCCAAACTGCCGAAAGAGAAACGGGAGATTCTGCACCGCCGCTACTCCACCCTCACTCTGGAACCTGAAAAACTGAAGTTTATCGACCGTATGGTTGCCGACAGTCGCCAGGTGGCACTGAACCATACCGCCGGACTGTCATTGCCACAACAGATGCAGATGGGCCTTTTCGCCGCCTTTGCCCTGCTGGACAAGGAAAACAAATACAAGCAAAAGATGCAGGAGATTATCCGCCGCCGATTGCATGCCCTTTGGGAGAATACCGGTTTCACGCTGACGGAAGACCCGTTGCGTGTAGGTTATTATACAGAAATCGACATGCTGGTTTGGGCAAAGAAGTTCTATGGGGACGACTTTGTAGAATATCTGAAACGTACCTACAGCCCGCTGAACGTAGTCTTCCGCCTTGCCAAAGAAACCTCTCTGGTGCTGCTGAACGGCGGTGGTTTTGACGGCCCCGAATGGAGCGTGCGCGCCTCACTCGCCAATCTGGACGAGAAAGACTATGCGACCATCGGCCAAGGCATTAAAAGGATATTGGACGAATATGCAAAAGAATTCTTTAAAAGCAGAAATTGAAAGGTGAAAGGTAAAACTTTCAATTTTCAATTAAATAGTATACGGAAGCGGGTCAATCCATCGCTGTAGGTACGCAGGGAGAACGTGCAACCATGACGGCTCAAAACTTCCCGGATAAACACCAGGCCAATTCCCTGCCCGTTCGGCTTGGTGGAAAAGAAGGGGCTGAAGAGTTTAGCTTCGGTCTCTTTACTTATCCCCGGACCATTGTCAACGACTTCGACAGAAGCGGGGGCAGTGGTCCTTACTATTATCTCACCTTGCTGTCCGTTTTCTCCGGTGTCCCCCTCTATACTTTCGGCGGCATTCTTGATGATATTCACAAGCACCTGCTCAAAAAGAGAAGCATCCATACGCACCATTCCCACCTCTGGGTCGCATTCCAGACGTAGCTCTATATTGCGGTCATTGCACATTCCTTCCATGAAACGCTTGCACATGGACACCAACTCATTCAGCTGGACGGGTGCCAGGGTAGGTTCGGGTATCTTTACCACATCTGCAAAACGGGTAATGAAACGGCTCATCGAGAAACAACGCTCCGTACAAACGCGCATCACGTCGCAGATGTCCTCCATATCATCTTCTGTAGAAAGTGCCTGCTCCACTGTATCGAGTGTGGAAGTGATGCCCGCAGTGGTATTGTTCACTTCATGAGCTATCATGCGGATTACCTTTTCATAGGCACGCTTCTCGGCACGCATCACTTCTTCCGTCATACGCTCTATCAAGAAAAAAGGATGTTTGAACCCTCTGTCAATAAAAGAAGAATGGGTGCATTTATAAATATTCGCATCATTGAGACGGACCACCGCCGTCTCGTCTTTGGGAATAGACGAAAGTTCGGCAGCCAACGGGGAGTCCATCTGGTCCAGCCGTTTTGTCATCGCCTCCTCCATACGGACACCGAGCATCTTTACCGCCATCGGATTCAGTTGCGACACTTCATCGTCCATTGTCAGGATAATAACCCCCATTGGAGATGCCTGAATCAACAAATCCAAGAAGTGATTCTGCTCGCGCATGCGCAACCGTTCATTCTTGAGCTGCTCCATCATTCGGTTAAAGATATTCACAATGCGGTCTGCCTCGTACTGCCCTACCCGGCTGAGACGACTACTGAAATCCTGCTCGCGCAGCAACTCCATACCGCTGCCTATGGTGTTCATCGGCTTCACTATCTTATTATAGAATACTATCAGATAGATAAGGATAAACCCGATGAGCCCCTCCAATACGTACAGATACAAAGAAGGCTTTCCACTCAGCAGATATACCAGCATTCCACCCAGACCGAGCAGAAAAAGGACGAGTATGAAGAAAAAGAATTTTATGCGCACGGGACTTGAATATTATATTTTTCCAAACGTCTGTAAAGCGCAGCGCGGCTGATGCCTAATGACACTGCCACTTGACTGAGATTCCCTTTATGCTGTTCCAACGCCTGCAAGATAGTCTGCCGCTCTATTTCATCCAAGGTCATACCTGCAAAAGAAGTACCTTCGGCAGCTTTGGCCGGTTCGTCGTGACGCAGATATTGGGCATCGAAATCCGTGGCATCCAGCACCGGCTTGCCGCTGACCAGAATGGTACGCTCCACCAGATTCTTCAACTCACGAATGTTGCCCGGATAAGGCAGGCGGGAAAGGAAATTCAGAGCGTCGGCCGAGAAATCCGTACGCGGCAAGCCGTTCACCTCTGCCTGACGGTCGGCAAAATGACGTGCCAGCAAAGGTATATCCTCACGGCGCTCCCGCAAGGAGGGCAGTTTTACGGTAATCAGGTTGATACGGTAAAAAAGGTCTTCACGGAAAGTACGTTCGGACACCATCTTGCGGAGGTCTGCATTAGTGGCGGAAACGACGCGCACATCGACTTTGCAGGGACGGCTATCGCCCAGCACTTCGAATGTCTGGTCCTGAAGCACGCGCAGCAGTTTCACCTGGCAGGAAGGGTCGAGGTCACCAATCTCGTCGAGGAAGATGGTACCTTTGTTTGCCATTTCAAAACGCCCTATACGGTCGGCACTGGCATCGGTAAACGCCCCTTTCTTATGGCCGAACATCTCGCTCTCGAACAAGCTCTGCGAGATGCCACCAAGGTTCACCTTGACAAAGGGCTGCTTCACGCGTTGGCTGTTGATATGGATGGCTTCGGCAATCAGCTCCTTGCCCGTTCCGCTTTCGCCCGTAATCAGCACCGAAGCATTGGTACGGGCTATGCGAGCCACTGTGTTCAGCACTTCCATCAGCCCTTTGGACTTACCTATAATATGGCTGCGATTCAATGCGGTAGTCTGCTCTTCCGGCACCTCTTTCGGGGCGGCCGTAAGTTCAAGGGCCGTCTCGATGCGCTGCAAAAGAGCAGCATTGTTCCAAGGCTTGGTTATGAAATCGAATGCGCCGGCCTGCATACCCTGCACGGCAAGCTGGATACTTCCCCATGCCGTCATCAAAATAACGGGCACATCGGGACGGAACACCTTTACCTGCTTCAATAAGGTAAGTCCCTCTTCTCCGGTAGTGGAAAGAGTGAAGTTCATATCCATCAAAATCAAGGCGGGAGCTTCGGCCCTAACTATATCCATAGCTTCGCGAGGGCCCGGAGCCGTTTTCACCTCATATCCGGCACGCTTCAGCATAAAGCTGAGGGAAGAGCGCACAGCACTATCGTCGTCTATTATCAGTATCATAAAAATTGTAGTTTGTTTCCCGCAAAAATAAGTAAAAAAGCAGAGTTATGAATGATAAGTTATAAGTTATTTACCTATAATATCGCATATACGGTACTTTTACCGGCAAATAACTCATAACTTATCACTTGCAACCCGTCGACTTATCCTCTTACCACCTCTTCAAAATCAGCTTCCAATTCCGTATCGCGTTCAAAATCCCAAAGGGTCAAGCTGCGGAGCTGATAGAAGTAATACCAATAGTAGTACAGCTCTGAAATATGCTTTTGACGGGCTTCGTCTTTAGAGTTCTGTGCATCGTTCAGGTCCAGGGTGCTGATTTTACCTATCATAAAGGTCTCTACACTGGTCTTGTAACGCTTCTCAGCAATGACATCCGCCTCTTTGGCTATGTCCAGCTGTTGCGCCTGGTTGTTGAAGTTAGCCACCAGCAAAAAGATGTCCTGGTTAAAGTCCATCTGTTCTTGGCGGATTTTGGATAAAACCACTTCACGGTTGCTCTTTGCCACCCTTACCTTGCCGCGGCGCTTGCCCCAGTCAAGGATAGGAATCTTGACGCCTACCTGCACAATCTGATTATCAAGCAAGTCCCGGTAGGCTGAAGAGAATTCATGGTTCTGCCCCGTATAGCCCACACTGGCAAAGAGGTCGATGCTGCGCAAGTTTCCGCGTGCCGTTGCCACTTCATAATCAGCTTCGAGCTGGCGGCGGCGAATGTTCTGTGCAAAGGAGTTGCGTTCCAGTGCCTTGTTCAGCACACGGTCATACTCCATCTTTATATCGGGAACAGTGGCGGGCAACACCGGATTCAGGCTTTCCTGCTCGGACACCCCGAGGAAAGAACGGAGCTGGAACATTTTTGCATTCAGGTTGCTCTCTGCCTCAGTCACGTCGGCCTTGCCCTGCAATGAATTCAGTTTAAGCTGCAACAAATCATTCTCGGATATCTGTCCCATTTTACGTTTGGCTATGGCCACTTCATAAAGGCGGTCGGCATTCGTCTTGTTCTGCATGGCGGTAGCGAGCGATTCTTTGGCCAGCAGCAACTCAAAGAAATAAGTGATGGTTTTCATCGTCACCTCTTCCGTAGCTGAAATGAACTCGGCCTTTGCCTCAGCATAGCGTACGGGCTCTATACGGCGGTTCCACTTCAAGGTATTCACTCCGAAGACCGGCTGCGTCAACTCCAGGCTCACGGGGACTGACATGAACTGCTTCGCTCCTCCGGAACCCAGTTGTTTGAGATAATCCAGCGAAGAAGTCAGTGACAGCTTACCCCCCGTAAACCAAATGTTCTGGTCTACCGAAAGCTGTCCGGACAGCCCCAGTGTATTGTTGCGAACAAAGCTATAGGAGCCGTCGGAATTCTGGTAGGTACTGTAGGACTTGTTATAGTTGGGTAGTGTACCGGTGAAATTCACTTCCGGCAACAAGTCCGCACGGAATGTACGGTATTCCCAATACGCGGTTTTCAATTCATTCAATGCCACAGCAGCATCCACAGACTGCGTACGGGCCAGTACAATGGCCTCCGACAGCGTAATATTGCGTTCATGTCCCAAAGTATCATTCTGCGCCATGGTTGCCAACGGCATCAAAAAACAAACTGCAAGTAAAATATTCTTTTTCATGTTCAATCTTTAAAATTGTCGCAAACAGAAAAGCAAAGAGTGTGCCAAGTGGCCGGAAAGGTTTCATAGAGGGGTAAGTGTTCATTTTCGGACAGTGGGGATGTCCGTTAGCGGACGATATCAAGAAAACAACCGGTCTCTATCTAAAGTCTGAAAAAATCCTTCTAAAGTTCAATTAACCATTAATTAATTGATGAAAAATTTCTTTATTAAGGAAGAATTCTCTTTCTTTGTGCTGCTTTATACCTTTATTAAAAAGGATACAATACTAACATTAATTTATATAGTTATGAAGATTTCACACATTGAGCATCTGGGCATTGCCGTTAAGAGCATTGAAGAAGCCCTTCCGTACTACGAAAACGTTTTAGGTTTGAAATGCTACAACATCGAAACCGTGGAAGATCAGAAAGTTAGAACCGCTTTCCTGAAAGTGGGCGATGTAAAGATCGAATTGTTGGAACCTACTTCTCCCGAAAGCACAATTGCCAAGTTCATCGAAAAGAACAACGGTAACGGTGGCATGCATCATCTGGCATTTGCCGTTGAAGACGGAGTGGCCGGTGCGCTTGCCGAAGTCGAAGAAAAAGGTATCCGCCTTATAGACAAAGCTCCCCGCAAAGGTGCAGAAGGTCTGAACATTGCATTCCTGCATCCGAAGTCAACTCTCGGTGTCCTGACCGAGCTTTGCGAGAAACCGGAATAAGCAAGACTGTAAAATCATCAAATCATAAATTGTATAAACACTTAAAGAATATAAATTCATGAGTAATCAACTTGAAAAGATTAAAGAGCTTATAGACCGCCGCGCTGCAGCACGTCTCGGTGGTGGTGAAAAAGCGATTGCAAAGCAACACGAGAAGGGTAAATATACAGCTCGTGAGCGTATAGCCATGCTTCTTGACGAAGGCAGTTTCGAAGAAATGGACATGTTCGTAGAACATAGATGTACGAACTTCGGCATGGAAAAGAAACACTACCCCGGTGACGGTGTAGTAACCGGTTGCGGTACAATCGAAGGCCGTCTGGTTTATATCTTCGCACAGGACTTCACAGTTTCTGCCGGTTCACTGTCCGAAACCATGTCTCTGAAAATCTGTAAGATTATGGACCAAGCCATGAAAATGGGTGCTCCGTGTATCGGTATCAACGACTCGGGCGGTGCACGTATTCAGGAAGGTATTAATGCCTTGGCTGGCTACGCTGAAATCTTCCAACGTAACATACTTGCTTCGGGTGTCATTCCGCAGATTTCCGGTATTTTCGGTCCTTGTGCCGGTGGCGCCGTTTACTCTCCTGCCTTGACAGACTTTACTTTGATGATGGAAGGTACATCCTACATGTTCCTTACCGGTCCGAAGGTAGTAAAGACTGTAACCGGAGAAGACGTAAGCCAGGAAAACCTGGGTGGCGCGAGCGTTCACTCCACCAAATCTGGTGTTACTCATTTTACTGCACAGACAGAAGAAGAAGGTTTGGCTCTTATCCGCAAACTGTTGAGCTACATTCCCCAGAACAACCTGGAAGAAGCTCCCTATGTAGACTGTACAGACCCTATCGACCGTCTGGAAGATTCCCTGAACGACATCATTCCTGATAACCCGAACAAACCGTACGATATGTACGAGGTAATTGGTGCTATCATAGATAATGGTGAGTTCCTCGAAATCCAAAAAGATTATTCAAAGAATATCATTATTGGTTTCGCACGTTTCAACGGACAGTCCGTAGGTATTGTTGCCAACCAGCCGAAGTATCTGGCAGGTGTGCTCGACAGCAACGCATCCCGCAAGGGCGCACGCTTCGTCCGTTTCTGCGACGCCTTCAATATTCCTATCGTATCATTGGTAGACGTACCGGGATTCCTTCCGGGAACCGGCCAGGAGTACAACGGCGTCATCCTGCACGGTGCCAAACTGCTGTATGCATACGGTGAAGCTACTGTACCCAAGGTTACCATCACACTGCGTAAATCCTACGGTGGTTCGCACATCGTGATGAGCTGTAAGCAGCTGCGTGGCGACATGAATTATGCTTGGCCTACTGCTGAAATCGCTGTAATGGGTGGTGCAGGTGCTGTAGAAGTATTATATGCCCGCGAAGCCAAAGAGCAGGAAAATCCGGCTCAATTCCTGGCTGAAAAAGAGGCTGAATACACCAAGTTGTTTGCCAATCCTTATAATGCAGCTAAATATGGCTACATTGATGATGTTATCGAACCGCGTAACACACGTTTCCGCATCATTCGTGCCCTGCAACAGTTGCAAACCAAGAAATTGACTAACCCGGCTAAGAAGCATGGTAATATTCCCTTGTAATCAAGCTTTTCACACTAAAACAAGAACGATTATGAATAAAACAAAAATCGGAATATTCCTTTCATTGATGCTGGTGTTGGGCTTTTGCTCTTCTTGCAAAGAACAGAAATCGAACAACAAACTGCTGCTGAATGAAGTGCTGGTCAACAACGAAAGCAACTATCAGGATGACTACGGTGTGCACAGCGCATGGATTGAAATATTCAACAGATCATACGGCAGCGCCGACCTTGCAGGTTGCTATCTGAAATTCAGCAGCCAGCCGGGTGATACTGCCAGTTATTTCATTCCCAAAGGTGACGTTCTGACACTCATAAAACCACGTCAGCATGCACTTTTCTGGGCTGATGGAGAACCAAGACGCGGTACATTTCATACGAACTTCAAACTGGATGCCACAAATGCCAACTGGATTGGGTTGTATGATTCCGGCAAGAAATTGCTTGATCAAGTCATAGTGCCTGCCGGTACTTTAAAAGCCAACCAATCCTATGCCCGTGTCAGTGATGCAGCCGACCAATGGGAAGTAAAGGGTGGAAGCGAAGATAAATATGTCACTCCGAGTACCAACAACAAGACTATCGACAGCAATGCCAAAATGGAAAAATTCGAAGAGCATGACAGCGTAGGTATCGGTATGGCTATTTCTGCCATGAGCGTTGTATTCTGCGGGCTGATATTACTCTACATCTCCTTCAAGATTATAGGTAAAATATCAGTTAACCTCAGCAAACGCAATGCCATGAAAGCTAAAGGTATTACTGATAAACAAGAAGCAAAAGAGAAACAACTGGGGCAGGCTCCGGGAGAAGTTTTTGCTGCCATTTCAATGGCCATGCACGAATTCCAAAGCGATGTACACGATGTGGAAGACACGATACTTACCATTACCCGTGTAAAACGCAGTTACTCACCGTGGAGTTCAAAGATTTATACGTTGCGTGAGACTCCTCACAAAAAGTAAGTCACCCATAATAAAATAAAACGATGAAAGAATATAAATATAAAATTAACGGTAACGTATATAAAGTTGCCATTGGAGATATTGAAGACAACATCGCTCATGTAGAAGTGAACGGTACTCCCTACAAAGTTGAAATGGAAAAAGCACCGAAGGTAGTCGTTAAACCGGTAGCACGTCCGGCAGCCACATCCGCTCCTGCTGCTCCTGCTACTCCGGTAGTAAAACCGGCCGCTGCTTCTACCGGCAAGTCAGGTGTAAAATCTCCGCTTCCCGGTGTAATCCTCGATATCAAAGTAAATGTCGGCGATACAGTAAAGAAGGGACAAGTTATCATCATTTTGGAAGCCATGAAGATGGAAAACAATATCAATGCTGATAAAGACGGTAAGATTACAGCCATCAATGTAAACAAAGGGGACTCTGTTCTCGAAGGTACTGACCTCGTAATTATTGAATAATATGGGAGAATTTATCACATTTTTAGGAAACAACCTTGCCGACTTCTGGACTTATACAGGTTTTGCCAATGCAACGGTAGGACATGTGGTAATGCTTCTGGTAGGTTTGTTTTTCATATACTTGGCTGTAGCCAAGGAATTTGAGCCGATGCTATTAATTCCTATCGGTTTCGGTATGCTGATTGGTAATATACCTTTCAATATGGAAGCCGGATTAAAAGTCGGTATCTATGAAGAAGGTTCCGTACTTAATATTCTGTACCAGGGAGTAACCTCCGGTTGGTACCCGCCACTCATATTCCTGGGTATCGGTGCCATGACGGATTTCTCTGCTTTGATATCGAACCCCAAATTAATGTTGGTTGGTGCAGCAGCCCAATTCGGTATATTCGGTGCTTATATGATTGCCCTTGCCATAGGATTTGACCCGATGCAGGCTGGTGCAATCGGTATCATTGGTGGTGCCGATGGTCCGACTGCCATCTTCCTCTCTTCCAAACTGGCTCCTAACTTAATGGGTGCCATTGCGGTATCAGCCTATTCATATATGGCATTAGTACCGGTGATACAGCCGCCTATTATGCGTTGGCTGACCAGTAAAAATGAACGTCTTATCCGTATGAAACCTCCCCGTGTGGTTTCACATACGGAAAAAGTAATGTTCCCGATTATCGGTTTGTTACTAACCACATTCCTTGTACCATCCGGTCTGCCTTTGCTGGGTATGCTGTTCTTCGGTAATTTACTGAAAGAAAGTGGAGTTACACGTCGTCTGGCAAACACAGCCAGTGGTCCGCTGATTGATACCATTACTATTCTGCTTGGTTTGACAGTAGGTGCTTCTACGCAAGCATCCGAGTTCTTAACCCTTGATTCAATCAAGATATTCGGTCTGGGCGCCTTATCATTTGTCATTGCCACAGCATCCGGTGTCATCTTCGTGAAGATTTTCAACCTCTTCCTGAAGAAAGGCAACAAGATTAATCCGTTGATCGGTAATGCCGGTGTATCTGCCGTACCCGACTCTGCACGTATCTCCCAAGTAGTAGGTCTGGAATACGATCCTACCAACTATCTGCTGATGCATGCCATGGGCCCGAACGTTGCCGGTGTAATCGGTTCCGCTGTAGCAGCAGGTATCCTGCTGGGATTCTTAATGTAATACATTTATTCATTCCGTTATCCGGCTTGAATTCTGAACTATTTTAGAGCCCCTTCATTTTTGGAGGGGCTTTTTCGTTAATCTATCTAAAACAAATTACGATTATTTCGTAAATACATTCTTTTTAGTAACTTGCAGTCAGTTTAACCTCATATAAATGATATACTGTATGCGAAAGCTTTTTATCTCCTTATGTTTCAGTGCATGCTGTTCGCTTCTGGCGGCACAGACCACAAATCCCATTCAAGAGGCGATGGCCAACTACGATTATGAAACAGCCTTGATGCTGATCGATCAAGAAACCCCGACCGTCCCCCTACTCTACCAAAAAGGGAAAGCGCTGAAAGGGCTGGGCAATAACCTTGAAGCTCTGAGCGTATTTCAGGAAGTCGTAGCTCAGGATTCTCTCAATCCCCGGGCATACATTGAAGCTGCCGAATGCTGCAAATCACTTGCCAAATATAGCGAGGCACTGGATTACTACCAAAATGCGCTCCACATAAATCCGGACAATAAATACGCACGCATCCAGTATATCAGTCTGCTGATGAACATGAAGAGATACCGTGAGTCTCTAAAGGAAAGCAACCTGCTGGCAGAAAGGGACAGTTCCGCCTATGTACTACACCTTAGAGCCGAAAGTATGGGGCAAGTCTATGACAACACAGAAATCATGCATGTGATAGATGCCTACCTGGACATACAGAAAAGATATCCCAATGATTACCTGTCTGCTGCCAAACTCGGCAACATCTATGTAGCAGGCCACCAGTATGAAGACGCCATAAACATAACGGAGAAATACCGTTCCATAGACTCCACCAACGTCCTTGTGAACCGCATCAATGCCCAAGCCTATTGCCTGAACAAAGATTACCCCAAAGCAATAGAAAGATATGAACAACTGTTACAGGAAAAAGACAGCTCCTTCCAAACCTGCTTCTACGCCGGAATCAGCTATTATGCCCTCGAAGACTTCTACCCAGCACACGACCTGCTGGAAAGGGCTCTTAAAGATGACAATACCAACATCAACGTTCTCTATTATCTGGGACGCGCCTGCTCCAAGACATCATGGAAAGAGGATGGAGTGACTTATCTGGAAACTGCCGTAAGCCTCGCCATGCCCAGCGACAGTGTCATGTCCCGCCTATATGTGGGGCTTGCGGACTGCTACAAGATGGCATTTCAATACACCGACCAGGCGAATACCCTTCTGACGCAATACGAAAAATACGACCGGCAGAAACACAAACTGCTCTACGACGCAGCCTTTATCTATTATTACTATCTGAAAGATGCGTCCAAAGCAGAGAGATACCTAACGGCCTACCTGAAAACCCGTCCGAAAAACAGCAAGGACAAAGTGCAGGAAGTAGATGCGGACGGAGTTCCCATCATCGGAGAAGACAACCGATACAATGCCGCCGAAAACTGGCTGAAGGACATCAGAGAAAAGCGCAAGAAAGAGGACTTCTTCAAGGGAAAGGTCGATACCGCCAGCGTAACCCCCATCAAATAGCCCCAATGAAAACGTTTGCATAATATAATAAGGTACAGTAACGGAGAAAGATTAACTTTCTCCGTTATTTGTTTTAAATTAGCGCAAAAATTAACCGTAAAGTTACTATCATGAAAAAAGTATTCTTAATCTTGGGAACACTCTTACTCTCCCTCAGTACGTATGCAGCTATGAATGTGAACAAAATCGACCCTCCGTTTTGGTACACCGGCATGCAGAACCCGGAACTCCAGCTGATGGTCTATGGCGAAGGCATCGGCAACGCGGCAGTATCCGTCAATTATCCCGGCGTCTCATTGAGCAGCACCGTCAAGCTGGAAAGCAACAACTACCTCCTGGTCTATCTGAAACTGGACAAGGATGTAAAACCCGGCAAATTCAACCTCACCTTCACTGAAGGAAAAAAGAAACTCGTAAAGGAATATGAACTGAAGGCACGCAACAAGAAAGGTTGCGAACATAAAGGTTTCGACGCCTCCGACGCACTGTACCTGCTGATGCCCGACCGCTTTGCCAATGGCAATCCGGACAATGACCAGATTGCGGGCATGGCCGAGTACAAGATAGACCGCAATGACCCCAATGCACGCCACGGCGGTGACCTTGCCGGCATCGAACAACACCTGGACTACTTCTCCGACCTCGGCGTCACAGCCCTCTGGTTTACTCCGGTACTGGAAAACAACATGACCGGCGGTTCCTATCACGGCTATGCCACCACAGACTACTACAAGGTAGACCCGCGCTTCGGTACCAACGAAGAATACAAGCAACTGATTGAAAAAGCCCATGCACGCGGCATCAAAATCGTAATGGACATGATTTTCAACCACTGCGGCGTAGAGCATGTATGGATTAAGGACATGCCCTCCAAAGATTGGTTCAACAACCCCGACCACGAAAACAACTTCGTGCAGACCTCCTTCAAACTGACCCCGCACGTAGACCCTTATACTTCCCAGTACGATGCCGACCAGATGAACGACGGCTGGTTTGTACCTTCCATGCCCGACCTCAACCAGAAGAATCCTCACGTTTACCGCTACCTGGTACAGAACAGTTTCTGGTGGATTGAATTCGCCAACATCGACGGCATCCGCATGGACACTTACCCGTATGCCGACTATGATGCCATGAGCAACTGGATGAAAGAGCTCAACGAAGAATATCCCAACTACAACACCGTGGGCGAGACCTGGGTTACCGAACCCGCCTACACCGCCTGGTGGCAGAAGGATTCCAAGCTATCAGCCCCCAAGAACAGTAACCTCAAGACCGTTATGGACTTCAGCTTCTTCGATAAGATAAACACCGCCAAGAATGAACAGACCGAAACTTGGTTCAAGGGACTGGACCGCATATACAATAACTTCGTATACGACTTCCTCTACCCCAACCCCGCTTCCGTACTGGCATTCATCGAAAACCACGACACCGACCGCTTCCTGGGCGAAGGCAACAACCTTCCGATGCTGAAGCAAGCCTCTACCCTGCTGCTTACCACCCGCCGCATTCCGCAACTCTACTACGGAACGGAAGTCATGATGAATGGCGTGAAGAGCAAGAGCGACGGCTATGTCCGCAAGGACTTCCCCGGCGGATGGACCGGTGACGCAACAAACGCACTGACCCCAGCCGGACGTACCAAAATACAGAACGAGTGCTACGACTTCTACAAGACCATCCTAAACTGGCGCAAAGGAAACGATGTGATTGCCAAAGGCAGCATGGTGCAGTTCATGGTACAGAATGGTGTTTATGCCTACGCACGCCAGTACGAAGGCAAGACGATATTCGTGATGCTGAACGGTACAGATGCAGAGACCACCGTTCCTTTGAAATTCTACAAGGAAATCCTAAAAGACAGCAAGCAGGGAAAAGATATTCTTAGCGGCAAGGCCATCACCTTCGGTGAAGAGCTGAAGATGGGCCCCAGAGAATCATTAGTGATAGAATTATAACGCGCACTCCACACAGAGAGCTCATTCTTGCAAATCTCCCTTGCAGATAGCTTGCAGACACCTCGCCTGCCAGCCATCTGCAAGGGATTTTTAGTATGGAATAGGTGTCACGGGGATATGCTTTTCACCGGTCTCAAATATAGCTAATCTGTTAGTTCATAACGGTGAACACTTTGTTCCAGTATAGAGAAACAAAGTGTTCGGATATGTAGAAACAAAGTGTTCTTACGTATTGGAACGAAGTGTTTTTGCATATTGGAACGAAGTGTTCTCTTTATTGAAACAAACTGTTCAGTTAAGGGAAACAGACTGTTTTGTTAAAGGAAACAGACTGTTGTACACGTTGAAACATCCGCTTCTGAAATAACCGGCGAACTTAACCATCCCACAACACCGGCCTATATATAACAAGTCAGCCCTTGCAACATCAATATTGCAAGGGCTGACGCTATATTCGGATTATCTTTCGATTAGTCCAGTTGAGCCAATTTGTTCTCTGAACCAAGCACGTTGATGATTTTATGCTTGTACAGTTTTTCCATATTGTCACGAGCCGGACCCAGATACTTACGCGGGTCGAATTCTGCCGGTTTTTCAGCAAATGTCTTGCGGATAGCAGCTGTCATAGCCAGACGTGAGTCAGAGTCGATGTTGATTTTGCAAACAGCAGACTTGGCAGCCTTACGCAACTGCTCTTCGGGGATACCGATAGCAGCTTCCAGCTTACCACCATACTTGTTGATAGTATCAACTTCTTCCTGAGGAACTGAAGAAGAACCGTGAAGAACGATGGGGAATCCCGGAAGTTTCTCCATTACAGCATCCAGAACGGCAAATTCCAAAGGAGGAGGAACCAGACGACCGGTAGCAGGGTCAACGTGGCATTGTTCGGGTTTGAACTTGTATGCACCATGAGAAGTACCGATTGAGATAGCCAGTGAATCGCAACCTGTACGGGTAGCGAAGTCAATAACTTCTTCAGGATTAGTATATGTATGGTGTTCTGCAGAAACTTCATCTTCTACACCGGCCAATACACCGAGTTCGCCTTCTACAGTTACGTCGAACTGATGGGCATAGTCAACTACCTTCTTAGTCAGTGCAACGTTTTCTTCGTACGGAAGGTGTGAACCGTCAATCATTACTGAAGAGAAACCGGAGTCGATACAGCTCTTGCAAGTTTCGAATGTATCTCCGTGGTCAAGGTGAAGAACAATTTCAGGATGTTTGCAACCCAATTCCTTAGCGTACTCAACAGCACCCTGAGCCATGTAACGCAACAGCGTAGCGTTGGCATACTGACGGGCACCCTTAGATACCTGAAGAATAACCGGAGACTTTGTTTCAACTGCAGCCTTGATGATAGCCTGCATCTGTTCCATATTGTTGAAGTTGAATGCCGGAATAGCATATCCACCTTTGATAGCCTTAGCAAACATCTCTCTTGTGTTTACCAGTCCTAAATCTTTGTAATTAACCATTTTGTTTAAATTTTATTGTTAGTGAATTAAAATTCTACGCAAAAGTAATCATTATCCTTTAAAGTAAAGAACTTGACGGGAATAAAATATCCGGCTCATCCTACCAAATCCATTCTATTTTAAAGCTATTGGCTTCATTTAACAGATTATTGTAATCTCTATATTACAAACTCTTTGCATTTATCTCTGCCAGCCATACTTTTGCCATCTATACTTCTATCAACAAAAAAGCCGGAGAACATGTTTGCTCTCCGGCATCTGTTTACACATTATTATGTAATACTAATTTTTCAGATAGATGATGGTCGGCAAATGGTCACTGTAACCGTTCAGCCAAGTCCTGCCCCCATGCGTACGCAAGGGGGAACCTTTGTATTTGCCATCCTGCTGAATCAGATAATCGCGGATGAAAACTTCATTGTGATCATAGCGCAACCCTTTCTTAGCCTTCAGCAACGGTTTCGAAATGACAATCTGGTCAAACAAGTTCCACTTGCCCCGATAGAGCAATGTCCCCACTCCCTTGTCTTCCAGTGTCTCCCACCAGGGATTGTAGAATTCGCCTTTCTTCACCTGCTTCGGATATTTGCGTGCACCCAGCACCTCCATGCTTTCATCCATCGGGTCGTCATTCATATCCCCCATCACGATGAGTTTCAGCTTCTTGTCGCTACGCATCAGAGAGTCCTTCAAGGCCTTTACCTGCCTGGCTGCATGCACACGCACCGGTGACTTTGCCCCACGGGAGGGCCAGTGGTTCACTATCACGCAGACACGCTCTCCCGCCAGTTGTCCGTCCACAATCAGGAAGCCGCGCGTCAAGTGCACCGTATCCCCCTCAAAAGGAGTAGAAAGCACCAACTTTGAGTGGGTAACGCTGAACTGCTTCGGGTCGTACAGCAAGGCACAGTCGATGCCCCGTCTGTCCGGTCCTTCATAATGCACGAACTCATAATTGGAAATGGCCGGCTGCTTCACGAGGTCTTCCAGCACCCGGCTGTTCTCCGCCTCTGCCACACCGATGAATGCCGGACCTTCCGGCACTAAATCACGCGAAAGGGAACCCAACACTTTGGAAAGGTTCTGCAGCTTGGACTCATACTTCTTTGCCGTCCATTGGTAACTGCCGTCGGGCAGGAACTCATAGTCATTCTTACCTGCATCATGAATCGTATCAAACAAGTTCTCAAGATTGTAGAACGCAACACTATACAGTTTCCGTTCCGCATTTTGTGCCCCCAGCGTTGCCACGCACAGCCAGAAAGAGCATAAGACAAGTAGTTTCCTCATAAATTCACAAGATTAAGTCCTGCAAAAATCAGAAATAAAATGCGATAAACCTACTAAATAAAAATAAATCTGAATTTATTTTGTAGAGTCTCCAACTTGCACTATCTTTGCGCTCTGAAAAGAAGACCATTACACTATTTATTACCAAAATAGTAACAGAATATAAATTTTTAAAAGAAAATATCAAAATGAAAAAAGGTATTCATCCTGAAAATTACCGTCCGGTAGTATTTAAAGATATGTCAAATGGTGATGTATTCTTGTCTCGTTCCACTTGCAACACGAAAGAGACTATCGAATTCGAAGGTGAAACTTATCCGCTGGTAAAGCTGGAAATCTCCAGCACCTCTCACCCGTTCTACACAGGTAAGTCTAAGCTGGTTGACACTGCCGGTCGTGTTGATAAGTTCATGAGCCGTTACGGTAACCGTAAGAAATAATCAGTTTCAAGCAAACTGAAAAAAGGGAATCTTTCACTGAAAGGTTCCCTTTTTTGTTTCCGCCTCCCACTGCAGGACCGATAAATAGGGAATCTCCTATCACAGAATAGGGAAAAAAACGAGAAAGGGGAAAAACACTTCCCTATTTTTGTATCATCAAAACCGAAAACATATACTAATCATGAAACGACTTGCCACCCTATTCATCCTGACAATCCTTGTCGCAACGGCAGGATTTGCCAAGCCCAAAAAGTACAAAGATTTAAGCGGGAACATCGCTGTCAAAGGAGAATTGACAAAAGAGTACCGGCAATCTCCCGCCGGTACACCGGTCATTATCCGCCGGGTTGTCAAAATGAAAAATCCCGGTGAAAGCAGCAACAACATTTGCTATGCTGTCGAAATGAACGGCATACAAGAGACCATTCCTTTGAATGAGATGAACCACATTGCCATATCCGCTCCGCAAACCGACCGGGAATTCTGGCAGCAGATATATTTGAAAAACCATCTTTACGAATATTTCAGCGACCGCGGCTACAAGCACAAACTGCGCCAGGAAATCGACGAAGAGTGCCTGGACTATCTCGACAAACTGAATGAGATAGCCTATCAGGAAGATTACATCGTTTCGTACGTGCAGGGAGTGTTCTCCAAGTTGAACGCCACCACCATCGACAGCAATCGCGGGGAGAGTCTGAACATACGCATCATCCAGTCGCCCGAACCGGATGCCTTCATGCTTCCCAACGGCTCGATGGTTATCAGTACGGGCCTCCTCTGCATCCTTGATTCAGAAGACGAACTGGCGGCTGTCATTGCGTGCGAACTGGGACATTACGTTCTCGACCATCAGGTGAACAACATCTACCGTGCCGAGCGGCGTGCCAAACGTGCGGCTTTCTGGGCAGATGTCTTCGCTACTACCGCGAGTGCAGCCCTTGACGTCGCCTATTGGGATGATGACAAGGACGCTTATGCCGTTAGCCTGGTGGCTGACATCGGAGCCATCGCTTCTCTTTTGAGCATTCCGGCAACAGACCGGCTGGGGATGAAATACAAGACTTCCCAGGAAACGTCTTCAGACCGTATCGCACGCCAACTGCTGGCATTCAAGGGCTATAACCCCGACGGAGTTGCATCCGCCCTCAGCAAAATCATCGGTTATTACAACCTGCACCAACGCAGTAACGACATTCCCCGCTACGGCAGCATCAGCGACCTGCAAAAGCGCATAGAAAAGGCCGGCAAAGCCCATAACTTGAGCGCCCGTCCCTACCTCCGGACTACCAGTGATGTCATTTCCTTCAATGCAGCCATGAATTATGCCAACAAACAATATAAGGAAACCGCCCGGCTGATACGCAAGAACATCGACAACAGACTCGCCACAGACAATGACTACGTTATTCTGGTAAAGGCAGAAATGGCACTGTCCAATACGGAAGAAGTGAACAACCGCTGCCTCGCCATGCTTGACAAAGCCAAGGAACTGGCAGGGACAAGCCCCAATCTGGACATATATAAACAAAAAATCTTACTGCTGATGCGTATGAACAAGCAAGCCCAAGCCGCCGATATACTGAAGGAATACATCATCTTGCTTTCGGATTACGAAGGTCAAGGTATAGAAGGAGCAGAAAAGGAATGGACCGATAAAGAGATAGGTTGGGCGAACCGGATGCTGGACAGGATAAGCAGAATATAATAGAGGATGAAACAGGCTTTATTTTTTCAGGCGGAAGAACAAAAGAACATATTTACTTTTGTCTTTTTGTTCTTCCGTCTGAAAAATAAAGCCCATGTCAGTATCTAAGAAACAGTCATAAGGTGATTTTGGGATACACCCTCCTTCTTCTTATTACTGTTTGCGGAACGGCGGCTTCACAACCACAGCTTTCAGCTTACGTCCCCGCATGTCAATGCAGACTTCCGTACCGACTTTGCTGTACTCGGGTCTGATATACCCCATTCCGATACCAATCTTGCGGGTAGGCGACATAGTTCCGGAGGTAACCACACCGATGGCAGTACCGTCTGTACTATACAGCTCGTAACCATGACGGGGGATACCGCGGTCTATCATTTCAAATCCCACCAACTTACGGGTAGTGCCTTCCGCTTTCTGTTTTTCCAGCATCGGGCGATTGGTGAAGTTCTTTCCCTCCACAAACTTGGTAATCCATCCTAAACCCGCTTCAATGGGCGAAGTGGTGTCATCCAAATCATTGCCATACAAACAGAAGCCCATTTCCAGACGAAGCGTATCGCGCGCACCCAGACCAACTGGCTTAATGCCGAACTCCGCGCCTGCCTCGAACACGGCATCCCAAATCTTCATGGCAGCCTCCGGATAGAAGTAAAGTTCAAAACCACCCGCACCGGTATATCCGGTATTGGAGATAATGACATCCTTTTCTCCGGCAAACTCACCGTGGGTAAAAGTATAGTAAGGAAGGTCGGAAAGATTAATGGAAGTCAGCTTCTGCAAAGCCTGAATAGCCTTCGGTCCTTGCACAGCAAGCTGTGCCATGTGCTCGGAAGCATTTTCCAATTCAGCGCCTTCCGTGTTATGAGACACACACCAGTTCCAGTCTTTCTCAATGTTCGACGCATTCACGACAAGCAGGTATTTCTCCGGCTCATAATGATAGACCAGAAGGTCGTCCACAATGCCTCCATTTTCATTTGGGAAGCAGGTATACTGTACTTTCCCCGGTGTGAGGGCAGCTACGTTATTGGAAGTCACTTTCTGCAGAAAGTCCAAAGCATGGGGACCTTTCACCCAAAATTCTCCCATGTGTGAGACGTCGAATACACCGACACCCTGACATACTGTAAGATGCTCGTCAATGATGCCGGAATACTCGATAGGCATATTATATCCCGCAAACTCGTGCATCTTGGCACCCAGCGAGATGTGTTTTTCGGTAAACGGAGTGGTTTTCATGGAACTATTAGAGTTATGAGTTATGAATTATCTATTTGCTTGCTACGAGCTCGGCAATCTTGACGATGACGTTCATGGCTTTCTCCATGTTCTGGATAGGCACGAACTCATAGCGGCCGTGGAAGTTCAAGCCACCGGCAAAGATATTGGGACAAGGCAGGCCCTTGAAAGAGAGCTGGGCACCGTCCGTACCTCCGCGAATGGCTTTTACACGAGGCTCTACACCTACCGCCTTCATGGCGGCAAAAGCGGTGTCGATGATATGCATCACCGGTTCAATCTGCTCGCGCATATTATAGTATTGGTCGCGAAGTTCCAGAGTAGCGGTACCCGGACCGTATTCTTCATTGATTTTTGCCACAAGACGTTCCATCTCCTTCTTGCGCTCTTCAAAGCGGGTGCGGTCGTGGTCACGGATAATGTAAGAGACTGTTGTCTGCTCCACCTCGCCGGTAATGCCTATCAGATGATAGAAACCTTCGTAACCTTCGGTATGCTCCGGAGCCTCGTCAGCCGGAAGCATGGACATGAAACGGTTGGCAACGCGGATAGAGTTAATCATCTTATTCTTGGCATAGCCCGGATGCACATTCCGTCCCTTGAAGCTTATCTTGGCAGAGGCCGCATTGAAGTTCTCGAATTCAAGTTCACCCACTTCTCCGCCATCCATGGTATAGGCCCATTCGCAACCGAACTGCGCTACATTGAACTTATGGGCGCCCAAACCGATTTCCTCATCCGGATTAAAGCCGATACGAATTTTACCGTGCTTGATTTCGGGGTGCTCCTTCAGATATACCACCGCCGATACAATTTCGGCAATACCGGCTTTATCATCGGCACCAAGCAAGGTCTTGCCGTCGGTCACAATCAAATCTTCCCCTTGATGGTCGAGCAGTTCGGGGAACTGGGCAGGAGAAAGAACCACATTCTCTTCGGCGCAAAGAACAATGTCCTTACCGTCATAATTCTGCACGATACGCGGAGAAACATTCTTGCCACTCATATCGGGGCTTGTATCCATGTGGGCAATAAAGCCGATGACGGGCAACGGCTTGTCTGTATTGGCAGGAAGAGTGGCGAACAGATAACCATTTTCGTCCAACGTGATTTCTTCCAGACCCAAAGATTCCAATTCTTCTTTCAGATACCGGGCAAACACCATTTGCCCCGGAGTACTCGGAGTAATCTCAGTCTCTTCACTGGACTGAGTATCGAAGCTTACGTACTTTAAAAAACGTTCTACTAAAGTCATGATGAATAATGATTAGTGATTAATGGTTAGTGATTAATGGTCAGTGATTAGTAATTGGCGAAAAGCATTATCCGAATGGCATTAATCATTAATCACTAATCATTAACCACTATTTTGTGCTGTAAAGATAAAAAAAGGGGCGTGAACTGCCAAGCAATTCACGCCCCTTTTTTATTTCTTAAGGACAAAATGTCAATCAAAAATGGCTGCTACCATCAAAACAATGCGTACATATCTTACACTTAGGCAATCCGATAGCTTCAACCAGAGTTTCCAACGTATTGAACTTCAAGGATGAAAGTCCGAAACGCTCGCGGATAACGTCCACCATCTTTTCGTATTCGGGTGAGCCAGTAGTGGCATACTTATCGAGATTCTTATTCTCGTCACCCTCCAGCTCCTTGATGACACGACGGGTAATCAGCTCCATGTCGCTTTTGGAAGCCGTGAATCCTACAAACGGGCAGCTATATATCAATGGAGGACAAGCAATCCGGATATGCACCTCCTTGGCACCATACTCATACAGCACCTTCACATTGTCGTGCAACTGAGTCCCCCGGACAATAGAGTCATCACAGAACAGCAGACGCTTACCCTCGAGCATGGCACGATTGGGAATCAGCTTCATCTTTGCCACCAGCGAACGCAATTCTTGCTTGCTGGGAGTAAAACTACGAGGCCAAGTCGGAGTATATTTGGAAATGGCACGATGATAAGGAACTCCTTTACCTTCGGCATACCCAAGCGCCATACCTACACCCGAATCAGGAATGCCGCAGGCACAATCCACCTCTGACTTATCTGTCTGTGCCATCTTGAAACCGGAGGCAAAACGCACTTCCTCCACATTCTTACCTTCGTAGCAGGAAGTGGGAAAACCGTAATATACCCATAGGAAGGAACAAATCTGCATTCCCTCATCAGGCTTGCGCATCTGTTCCACACCATCGGCACGCAGGCGAACAATCTCTCCGGGTCCCAAATAACGGTCTATCTCATAACCAAGATTCGGAAAGCTGCTCGACTCACTTGTGGCGGCATACGCTCCGTCTTTCTTGCCAATCACAATCGGAGTACGTCCCCAGCGGTCGCGAGCGGCAATGATGCCGTCTTCCGTCAATAACAGCATGGAGCAAGAACCTTTGATATGCTTATACACATTTTCAATTCCTTCGACAAATGTCTTTCCTTGTATAATAAGGAGGGCGATAAGTTCCGTCTGATTGGTTTTGCCCGAACTGAGTTCGGCGAAGTGCATGTTTTGGGCCAACAGTTTTGTTTCCAGTTCTTGCAGATTTACTATTTTGGCTACCGTTACAATGGCAAAGCGACCAAGGTGGGAGTTGAGGATAAGGGGTTGAGGGTCTGTATCGCTGATGATTCCTATTCCGGAATTTCCTTTGAACTTATCCAGTTCATCCTCAAACTTCGTGCGGAAATAAGTGCTTTCCAGATTGTGAATGGAACGGGTAAACTGCTCCGTTTCTGCATCGTATGTAGCCAACCCACCACGTTTTGTCCCTAAATGTGAATTATAATCTGTGCCGTAAAACAAATCCGCCACACAGCTTGTTGCCTTGGCGACTGTTCCGAAAAAACCTCCCATAAGTTCTGTTTTGTTATTGGTTTCTAAAATTAACGGATGCAAAGGTATGAAGAATTTGCGAAATTCGGGCAGATTTGAAATGAATAAAAAAGGCAATATATTTCTTGCCCACAATAGAAGTTATATTATTGGAAACATATACTTTTGTGATCGAAACCAAACAACTGTATAATGGGAGAAACCGCAAATATTATAATAGCCGATACTCTTCAAGGTCTGGGGACGGACGCATACAGTGGCTATCTTGCACACGCCCTCTGTCTGTCAGGAATCTGCCGATTGAAGTACAATGGAGAGGAACGCGAGCTACGTGCCGGCGACCTGATGATTGTCCGCAAAGGAAAACTGGTAGAGAAAATTCAACCTTCAGAAGATTTTCGCGTAAAGGTCATCTATATCGCATCGGGCTTTGTGGTGCTGAGTACACCACAGAACAACTACGGCATGAAAGGGCAACTTTCCCTATTTCTCAATCCTATCATGTCCCTGACTACCGAACAGCAAGAGCTATGTCTCCGGGATTTTGAACAAGTGGAATACAGACTCCGGAATACAGACCATCATTTCCATCGCGATATGCTTATCGCCTCCACACAGATGTTGATACTCGACTTCTTCGATTTCCACTCCCATCTATATGGCGAGGACAATATCTCTGTACAAAATGCTTCCATCATGAGCCGTTTCCTCAACATGCTGGAGAACGGAACTTTCCGCGAGCATCGTGAAGTGACCTATTATGCCGACTGCCTATGTGTCACCTCCAAATATCTTTCGGAAGTTTCCAAGAAAGTAAGCGGTTATACAGCAAACTACTGGATAAACCGTTATACCACACTCGACATCTCGCGTTTGCTGCGCGACAAATCACTAACGTTCGTCCGTATTTCCGATATGTTCGGTTTTTCCTCTCCTGCTTATTTTAGCCGTTACGTACAACAACATCTGGGTGTAAATCCGACAAAATACAGAGGTTAATGATTATAGTTTTTGATTGTTTGCCCGTTTCAGATCTATTAGCGAAATATGCTCATTACGATAGCGGGCATTGGGGTTCTTCTCCGTTCCGTCAGGAAAAGAGCCATCTTCCTGCTTTATGAACTGAATAGCCTTCTGCGGACAATTCTGTATGCAGGCAAAACAGAACTCGCAGTCACCGGACGTCTTCACTCCTCTCGACGTCAGCTCATAGTTGCCGCGCGGACAAACGTAGGTACAGATGCCACAGTCAATACAAGCATCGGTCACGGTAAAGAACTTCTCGCTTTTCATCAGGAAGCCCACCTCGGGGTCGAGTCCACTCCGCTGCATAAAACCTTGGTGCTGTTGCCGTTCCTCCTCCGTCACCGGTTCGTGCCAATGCTGCCGACTGTTGATATCTGCCGTTATCTTCTGCAAGTTCTCGGGGATGTGCTTGTCTATCTTGAGTTGCTCGTTCATGTCGAAGTTGGGTAGCCAGTTATCCACCATGATGATAGTGCTGATATAGTCGAACGCATTGTCGGCTTTACGGGATATACGGTCCCAAATCTCTACCGCATCGCACTTCCTTGCACCATAGGTGAGGACAGCAAACTTGTATTCTGCCTTCAGTTTTGCTTTCTGAATGAACTGCCGTACCATATAGGGAGGCATATGACCGTAGATGGGATAAACGATGCCGATTTCATCTGCCTCAAATTCATACTTCCCCCGTTTCACCATCTGAGGGATACTCAACAATTCTGCGTTCTCTCCAGCCAACTGACGGGCGATGTAAAGACTGTTACCCGTTCCGGTAAAATAAAAGATGATACGCTTACTCCTTTTTGTTTCGCAGGATGCCAACGAGAGTAGGCCGGAAGATGCGATAGCACTGCTCATCACGGCAAATCCCATACGCTTTAAAGCCTCCCGACGACTGATTTTCTTATCCGTATTCATATCTCTGATTTTTAATGATTATGCAATCTGTTATCTGAGTGCAAAAATAAAGGTTTCCCCAAAGAACGAACTTACCAAAAACTCGGGTCTTGATGCTATTTTTACGGTATAAGAATGAGCTTACCCTAACACAAAAAAAGCCCCGCAAAGATTGGACTTCTGCGGGGCCTCACTAATGCCTAATAAAAACTCTTTCTACCCTAAATTATCTCCACTTCTTCACAGCTTTCTTGTCAGCCGGAGTCGCTTCAATCAAGCTCAATGCAAAACCACCGCTACGCGCTTCCTTCACGGACATTTTGGTCTTGCTGGTTACGATACCCTTCTTTATCTGATAAGAAGTAGGGTTCTCCTTGTAATCAGCATCTTTACCGTCGGCATAGAGAGTGGCTACGTATTGCTTGCCCGGTTCAAGGAAGTCGAGCGTAAAGTTGGCTGTACGTGCATTCTCGTCTGTAATACCTCCAACAAACCAGTTGCCGGTTCCTTTTGCCTTACGGGCCACGGTAATGTAATCACCCGGTTCTGCTTCAATGTACTTGCTGTCGTCCCAGTCTACTGCCACATCCTTGATGAATTGGAAAGCATCCATGTGCTTTTCGTAGTTCTCAACCAAGTCGGCAGCCATCTGCAACGGGCTGTATAAAGTTACATACAGAGCGAGTTGCTTAGCAAGTGTAGTCTGCACTTGTCCGTGGGGCAAATCGCCCATAAAGTCAAGTTTGGTATCGAAGATACCCGGTGTATAATCCATCGGACCGCCAATCAAGCGGTTGAATGGAAGCAATGTGGTATGGAACGGTTTGCTACCGCCGAATGCCTCATATTCAGTTCCTCGTGCAGATTCGTTGCCAATCAAGTTAGGATAAGTACGGCACAAACCGGTAGGGCGTACAGCTTCGTGCGCATTTACACAAATTTTGTAGTCGGCTGCCTTCTTCACGGCATAGAGGTAGTGGTTGTTCAGCCATTGCCCATAATGATGTTCACCACGGGGAATCATATTACCTACATATCCGCTCTTCACGGCATTGTAGCCATTATCCACCATAAACTGATAGGCCTTGTCCATGTGACGTTCGTAGTTGCGCACCGAACCGGATGTCTCATGATGCATCATCAGCTTCACGCCTTTGCTCTTGGCATATTCATTCAGCATCTTCACGTCGAAATCGGGATAAGGGGTCACAAAATCGAATACATAATCCTTGGATTTGCCAAACCAGTCTTCCCAGCCTTCATTCCAGCCTTCTACCAATACTTGGTCCAGACCGTGCTCGGCTGCGAAGTCGATGTACTTTTTTACATTTTCGTTAGTGGCACCGTGACGGCCATTGGGCTTCATTTTGGAGTAGTCCACTTCACCCAGTTTGATGGAGGGAAGGTCGTCTGTATATGCCCAGGTGCTCTTACCTGCAATCATTTCCCACCATACACCTACGTATTTCACGGGCTTAATCCAGGAAACGTCCTCGTAAGCACAAGGTTCGTTCAAGTTCAGCGTGATTTTAGAGGCAAGGATGTCACGAGCATCGTCGCTTACGATAACCGTACGCCACGGTGACGTGCAGGGAGCTTGCAGATAACCTTTATCGCCTACTGCATCGGGAGTAAGCCAAGATTCAAAAACAAAATTCTTATCATCCAGATTCAAGTGCATGCAAGAGTAATCCACCAAAGCAGCCTCGTGCAAGTTGATGTACAAACCATCAGCAGTCTTCATCTGCAAAGAAGTCTGAACACCGGTGGGCGAAAACGGGGTTTGCGAAGAGTTAGGCGTAATGGCCCCTTTCATCAGCCCGCGGATTTCAGAAAGTTTGGATTCTGTGTAGTCATATTCCTGCGTATCGTAGTCGCCCGGAATCCAGAAGGCAGTGTGGTCGCCAGTCATGGCAAACTGAGTACGCTCCTCTTTAATCACGAAATAGTTCAGGTTCTTCTGCAAAGGGAATTCATAGCGGAAGCCCATACCATCGTCGAACAAACGGAAGCGGATAATGATGTTCCTATCCTGCGCCTTTTGGTTGAGCGTCACAGCCAGCTCATTGTAGTGGTTACGGATTTGCTTTACTTCACCCCATACCGGTTCCCAAGTCTCGTCGAAAGTGGAAGTCTTTGCATCCGCCATCGTGAAGCCATTCATCAGACCGGGGTCGTTCTTCAGTTCGAGTCCTAATTTGGAAGGGTTAATCACCGGCTTTCCTTTGTAAGAAAGTTCGTAAACGGGTTCGCCTTGCGCATTTACCGAAAAATTCAATTGAAGTTGTCCGTTGGGAGAGGTAATACTCTCTGCCATTGCTACGCCGCTCACCAACAAAACGAGCAGGAAGCAGGCTAATTTTGTACAGATTGCTTTCATGTTTCTCATGCTATATTTATAAAATTATGTTCCAGATGCAAATATAGGCAGGAAAGAAATACACTCTGACGCAATTAAACTAAAATGATGATGATTTGTCGGCAAACGTTTGCATGAAAACCAACTTCCCTTGAACAATATCCTGCCTACAAACAAAATAGAAGGAGAAGTATCGCTACGAAAACTTCGCCCTCCATATTTTTACAACTTTAATCGTGCACTGGAATTATCCCAAAGGATTTTCACCTTGGTCCCCGTCATTGCCTCCCGAAGGATTGGAGTTATCCCCTCCACCATTGCTACTTCCATCCGTATAGTCCGTATCGGGAACCACCATCTTGGTGACGCTCATATTGCCCAACATTTGACTAAAAGCTTTCCCCGGAAAAAACAGAATACGTTTACGGACAATGTTACTGGCCGAAACGCCAGCCTCCGTATCAGCACTCTTCCCTACAAAAGAAGGGCGGAACAATCCGAAATCACCTAAACGAACAGTCTTTCCATCGTCTATTTCTTCCGACATGATGTCCACCAGTCCTGCAGCCACTAAGTCCACCGTCTTTCTGTGAATACCAAGAATACGGCTCACTTTGGCACACAACTTATCAAAATCCAATTCACCCGCTCCTACGGATTTAGCTACATACTTTACATTTTTGTCCTTGTCAAAACCAAAGATTCTCTTTGCCACTACATACTGAAGTCCCATAATTTTTAATGTTTTAGAAAGTTAATATAATAATGTAATAAATAGGCCGAAGCCTTTTCCTCTCTTTCAAGAAGTGGAGATCCATCGTGAGGCCTCAACGATAAACTTTCATTCTCTTGAATTCGATGTTGCAAAGTTAGGGTGTGAATGACGGGAATACAAGGAAATGACATCTACAACCAATTTCGTTAAAACTCTAAAAAACAACAAATTAAGAACAACCCTTCTCTACAAGTGAAGAAAGAAAGGCAGGAAGAGAATGAGAAGGAATGGATACAATCTCTACAGCCAATGAAAATAAATCGCTGATTATCAAGACAAGGTTCTAGAGAGGTCTCTACAATATGGCATTTGAACGGTTAAGACCTCAATTTCAAGAGTGGCTCAAGTTTCACTAGTTATTACCGTATCCAAAAATACAGACAAACCAGTCATCCTTCCAAAGCCCCTTCTACTCGTTTACTAAAATCTCCCGGACATTTTACTAAATCTCCGGCAACGATTTACTAAATCTTCCTCCAAGATTTAGTAAATCGCTTCTGCCCCATCACGAACTATCCGGAACCAAGATTGGCAATCACTCATATCAAATATCAAAATTATATACATCCCACCAATAACTACTTCCCCCAGTACAGAATCGCTTTATGAAATTTCGGGCTATGATTTACTGAAATTCCTTTGTCTTCACTACCTTTGCAGCCAAAACCAACCCCAGAAAACCTATGACTAGATTACTGATAGCTATATTCCTTGGCGGCGGTACCGGCAGCGTACTGCGCTACTGCGTGCAGATGATGCTCCACGAGCGCATAGTCCCCTACTCTTTCCCATGGACTACATTCACAGTCAATATCCTCGGAAGTTTCCTCATCGGGCTATTCTATACCTTATCCGCCCGTTTCAACCTTTCTACTGAGGTACGGCTGTTGCTGACTACCGGTCTGTGCGGAGGATTCACCACCTTCTCCACTTTCAGCAATGACGGACTGATTCTGATAAAGCAAGAATTCTACGGAATGTTTGCCTTATATACCTTATTAAGTATCACATTAGGAGTCCTGGCAGCCTTCGCCGGCGGCGCCTTCGGACGCTGTATATAACCCACCCCCCCCTATGAAACCCAGCAAGCCTTTTGTCATGCCTCCCGTACGCATCATCCCTCCTACCTTAGAGGGACAAAGTGAAAGTTCCAAATCATTGGAAGAATGGCTGAATACGGAAGAAACTGTCAGAGACCTTCACTTCGGTAAACGGACAGAGGAACACATGGAGTATTCCTACAAAAGCATCACCAACTGTACTTTCAGTCATATCCAATTCAGCGCCTGCAAACTGAAATCCTGCCATTTCACTGATGTACGTTTTGAACATTGCGACCTTTCCAACATCTCATTTGCCGAAAGTTCTCTGTTCAGAGTGGAATTCATATCCTGCAAACTGGTGGGAACCAATCTGCCGGAAACAATATTGAACCATCTGACAATGAAGGACTGCAATGCCAGATACCTCAATCTTTCCATGAGTAAAATCAATCAAGCCCGCTTCACCTCTTGTGACTTGCGCAACAGCGACGTCAACGACTGCAAACTTGCCTCCATCGCCTTTGAAAACTGTGAGCTGGTAGAATCCGAGTTTTCACACACCCCTCTAAGAGGAATCGACTTGAGCGACTCGCACATAGGAGGTATACGCCTCAACCTGCCCGACATACGGGGAGCCATCGTCAATACTTCCCAAGCCATGGAGTTGACTGCTCTTTTAGGCATTACAATAAAGGATTAAAAACGAAAAACAATTCCTTGTTTTCATTTGTTAGTAAGATAGTTTATAATTAAAATTGACTGAATATGAAAATAGAGAAGATTATCGGACGTGAAATCCTCGATTCAAGAGGTAACCCAACTGTAGAAGTAGACGTAACCTTGGAATCCGGCTTCATAGGCCGTGCATCTGTCCCGTCAGGAGCATCCACGGGAGAACACGAAGCATTGGAACTGCGTGACGGTGACAAAAAACGTTACGGAGGCAAAGGTGTCCTGAAAGCCGTGGACAATATCAATAATATCATTGCTCCCAAGCTCATCGGTATGTCCGCCCTCGACCAGATGGGTATCGACCATGCCATGCTTGCACTGGACGGAACCAAAACGAAAGCCAATCTGGGTGCCAATGCCATCCTCGGCGTATCTCTTGCTGTAGCCAAGGCTGCCGCCGCTTACCTTGACATCCCACTCTACCGCTATATCGGCGGAACAAACACATACGTGATGCCTGTACCGATGATGAACATCATCAACGGCGGTTCGCACAGTGACGCTCCCATTGCGTTCCAGGAATTCATGATACGCCCCGTAGGTGCCACGTCTTTCCATGAAGGTCTGCGTATGGGTGCCGAAGTGTTCCACGCACTGAAGAAAGTGCTGAAAGACCGCGGCCTCAGCACAGCAGTAGGTGATGAAGGAGGCTTTGCTCCTAATCTGGAGGGTACAGAAGATGCCTTGAACTCCATCATTGCCGCTATCAAGGCTGCCGGATACGAACCGGGCAAAGATGTAATGATTGCCATGGACTGCGCTTCTTCCGAGTTCTACCATGATGGCATCTACGATTACACCAAATTCGAAGGCGAAAAAGGCAAGAAACGTACTGCCGACGAACAGATTGACTATCTGGAAGAGTTAATCAACAAGTATCCCATCGACTCCATTGAAGACGGCATGAGCGAGAACGACTGGGACGGCTGGAAGAAACTGACCGACCGTATCGGCAACCGCTGCCAGTTGGTAGGCGACGACTTGTTCGTCACCAATGTGGACTTCCTCGCAATGGGTATCGAAAAAGGCTGTGCCAACTCCATACTGATTAAAGTAAACCAGATAGGTTCGCTGACCGAGACACTGAACGCCATCGAAATGGCACACCGCCACGGATATACCACCGTGACTTCCCACCGTTCCGGCGAAACCGAAGATGCAACCATTGCGGACATAGCCGTAGCTACCAACAGCGGACAAATCAAGACCGGTTCGCTGAGCCGCTCGGACCGTATGGCAAAGTACAACCAACTGCTTCGCATCGAAGAAGAGTTGGGAAACAATGCGGTGTATGGATATAAGAAAGTTATAAGTGATAAGCGATGAGTTATTTGCCGGAAGGCGGGGCTTATAAAGAAGAAAGCAGAAGGGGCGAACCGTCACGGTCCGCCCCTTCTCTTTTTAACCTTAAATCAACAATCAATCTACTACCTTAAAGAAAACTTCTTCTCCACTTTGGCTATCCGGTGCCACCCAAAGAGCAAAGTCTCCGGCTTCCACCGTCTTCACCATATCTATATTCCAGAAAGCAAGTTCACTTATCGGAAGTTCAAACGATACATTTTTCTTCTCACCCGGCTTCAATGTGACGCGAGCAAAGCGTTTCAGCTCTTTCACCGGACGGGTCACCGAAGCAAACTTGTCCTGCACGTAAAGCTGGGCTACCTCGGTACCTTCATACTTTCCGGTATTCTCAAGGTCGAAAGTCACAGTCAGCACATCTTCCTTCTTCAGATTGGCAGACGAGAGTTTCACATTATCATATTTGAACGTCGTATACGACAGACCGTAGCCAAACGGATACAGCGGATCGAAACCTGCATCCATATAGAAAGAAGTACATCCCAACGAAGTCTGCCCCGCTTCTAACGGAATGTCATTCAGCAAAACCTCATTCCGCGTAGCCGGACGTCCGGAACTGTTATGAGCATAATAAACCGGTATCTGTCCTACCATCTTCGGGAAAGTCACCGGAGTCTTGCCACTTGGCACAGCCTTACCCCACAGCAAGTCGGCCAATGCCGGTCCTCCCATGGTTCCGGGATGGAACGAATAAAGTACAGCTGACGAGAGTTCGACTTCCTTTCCTATGGTCAACGGACGCCCTGCCATTACGACAGTAACCACCGGTTTTCCTGTTTTCGCCAAAGCGGCAATCAGTTCGCTTTGCGCACCTTGCAGGTTCAGGTCGGCCAGGCAATGCGCCTCTCCTGAAAGAATAGCCTCTTCGCCTACAAACGCCAAAATAACATCAGCACGTGCAGCGGCAGCAGCGGCTTTGGCAACACCTGCCATATTCTTGTCACGGCTATAAGTCAGACCCGGCTCGTATATCACCTGCACTTTGTCCCCCACCAGTTCCTTGATAGCCTTCAACGGTGTCACGGTTTTTGTCTTGTCACCATCAAATATCCAGGTACCCAATTGGTCATAAGGTGCATTTGCCATCGGACCTACCACAGCAACCGTCTTTACCGAAGATTGCAAAGGCAATGTCTCCTTTTCGTTCTTCAACAAGATGGCCGATTCCACAGCAGCTTGCTTGGCAGCCTCCAGATGAGAAGGAGCATAAAGTTCCTCTATCCGTTTCTCATCCACATAAGGATTATCAAACAGTCCCAACCGGAATTTGATACGCAGAATATTCCGCACGGCATCGTCTATAGCAGACTTCTTGACCTTACCTTCTTTTATCAATTCCGGCAATTCCTTGACAAACGTATAGCTGACCATCTCCATATCCACACCAGCATTCACCGCCTTCATTGCTGCCTCTTTAGAATCGGCAGCAAAGCCATGTGCCATCATTTCGGCTACCGAAGCCCAGTCTGACACTACTATTCCATCAAATCCCCATTCACCACGAAGCACATCTTTCAAAATAAAAGTGTTTCCGGTAGACGGTGCTCCGTCATTGTCATTAAACGAAGTCATGAAAGTGGCTGCCCCTGCCTTGGCCACAGCTTCAAAAGGAGGAAGGTATACATCCCTCAAACGACGCTCCGGAATGAAAGTGGAATTATAATCACGCCCGCCCTCGGCAGCACCATAACCTACAAAATGTTTAGGACATGCGGCTATGGAAGTCGGACTGTTCAGCGAATCTCCCTGGAAACCTTCAACCATAGCAACACCCATCACTGAAGTCAAATAAGTATCTTCGCCACATCCTTCGGCCATACGCCCCCAACGGGGATCGCGAGCCACATCTATCATCGGCGCAAATGTCCAGCGGATACCCACGGCAGAAGCCTCCACAGCCGCTACCCGTGCACCATCCTTAGCCACCTGCGGGTTGAAAGATGCCGCTTGTCCCAAGGGAATAGGGAATATGGTCTTGAAACCATGGATTACATCACGCGCCATCAGCAAGGGGATGCCCAAGCGGGACTCCTCCATTGCCACACGCTGCAAGGCATTGACACGCACCGGATCTACTTCATTCAGGATAGACCCGACTTCACCTTTCTTTATCAATCCGCTCATATCCTCTATGTTGCCATAAGAAGAAATCTGGTTCATCTGCCCTATCTTTTCCTCCAATGTCATACTGGACAACAGCGTTTCTATTTTCTGCTCGATGACTGCGTCATTTTTTGTATCCTGCACTTGAGTACAAGATATAAAAGGAAGCAGCAATAAACAAGCAGAGAGCATTTTCATTGTTTTCATCTTTAATCTATTACTTGAAATGGAATATTTGCTGTTGAGACAAAGCCCGTATTATCAAGTACATATACGTACAAACGATATTCCCCGGGAACTTTAATCATAGTCTCATACACATTCTTGTCTGACACGGCCACGTCACCCATTCTTTCCGGACGTGGCTCATAAGAACCTCCAAAACCCAAGACTGTAGCCTCTTTCAGTACTTCCCACACATAAGCCAAAGAATCGTTCTCCTTATCTGTGACGGAAACCTCCGCCTTAAATAAAGTACCTGCTTTGATACGGACATTATCAATGGCACTTTTACCATCGATAGTCATGCCCCGAACTATCGGAGCCGTTTCATCCAATTCCTTGCCGGTCCACACTCTTTGCATGGCCTCCACCATAGGAGTTTTCTCTCCTTTCAATGGCAGTGAATCCACCTTATCCTCTACAAACATACTGAACCAAGTAGGCGTACGTTCTTCTTTTTGTCCCCACAAGAATACAAAAGAGCCCAAGCAACGGGTATTGGCAGAAATATATTGCGTATAACGCTCTTCGTATACCTGCCGTTTTTCTTCACTGGTCTGCTCTATGGGTGCCTTCCACTCGGTTGACGCTGTTTCCCACCAACCGGTCGGTCCCCACTCGGTAATCATAAATGCACCCTTGTAGTCCGACCGGTCAACAACAGCCTGCACCTCTCCCATCGGACCATATACATTGATGCCCACATAATCGAGAGACGGAGCATACTTTGCCACAGAGTCCAATGCCGACGGATTGTAGGAAATCACTGTCGAAACCAGATGACGCTTGTCTATCGACTTAATCAGCTGTGCCAGTTCTTCCACAAAATTCCATGCGGCAGCTATATTAGCATTTCCCAACTCAATTTCATTGCCAATACCCCAAGCCAGCAAACTCGTATCATTCTTGAACGTTTCTGCCAACAAGCGGACTTCTTCGCGCATCTTGTTCTTATATTCATCATCGTAATAGCGTATAGAGTCTTTGGTCATGCCTATTCCCTGCATTACGTACATGTTGTGCTCCGAAGCCAATGCCAGGTTTTTCTTTATCTCCTCCACATTACCTCCCCAGGTTCTGAAGGCATTGGCACCACTCTGGGCGGCAATGTCCAACCGATATGTGCCGCCTACGCCTTTAATATAGGTTTCTCTTCCGTCAATGGAAAGTTTATAACCGTCTGCCGCTTTCTCTATTACAATACCGTCTAGAGAAGAAGGAGAACAGGCAGACAACAAAACTAAACAGATAAAAATAAATATTTTTTCTTTTTTCATTATCAATTGTCCTAAAGCATAAGGTATTTATGTTATAAATAAAAAACATTCAGCCTTCATATTTAAATAAAATTTAAATATGAAGGCTCTATTTTTTCTGAAACACGCGTACATAGTCCACCTTCATCGTTACAGGAAGAGCAGACTCATCCACACCGTTCATTCCACCCCAATCACCGCCCCAAGCCAGATTCAGAATGGGATAGAAAGCATAATGGAAAGGCCATTGATTATGACCAGCTCCCAATTGTTGCTTGGTAACAGCCAACTGTACCTTGCCATCCACGTATGTAGTGATGGCATCTTCTGTCCACTCTAAAGCATAGAGATGAAATTCTCCTTCTGCCTGTTCTATAGTCATGGCATGTGTTTTCTGCGTACCTATAGTATGATTATAATCTTGCGTATGGATAGACGAAGAGACTTCGTTGGGTACGACTCCCACTTCCTCCATAATGTCTATTTCACCACACATGGGCCATGGGTTAGTATTCCAGTCATTACCAACTGGCATCATCCAAAAAGCCGGCCACGTCCCCTTGCCTTCAGGCAACATGATACGTGCTTCAAAATAGCCATATTCCCAACCAGTATTCACTTTAGCATACACACGACCAGAGTAAATTTTACCATCGGAGCCTTTGAAACAATTAATATTCAACTTACCGTCCACAAGTTCTGTCACACGCTTTCCGTCAGCAGAACCATTGACGTAATTTTGAAGTTCATTATTTACCCACCCTGCTCCTTGAACCTCGTGTGTCCAATCATTGCCAAGAGATGTGCCCTCATTAAATTCATCATGCCAAACCAACCGATACCCCTCAGGAGTATTGATATCCAGATCTTCAGCCGATTCTTGAATAACTGTTACCGTTACTTTCTCTGCACCAGCCACAACCTCAACTGTACCCGTACGGGAAATCTTTGCATCATTAGCTAAAGTGGTCACAACAATTTCCCCACTATTTTTTTCTGCGCTAATCCAACTATCATTGGATTTCACATTCCATTCGCCAGAAGCAATAACAGATAAGACAAAAGATTCTCCTATAGAATTAGAATACAACTCAGTCTGTGACACTGATAAAGGAGCCGCTTGCGTAAGAGGAATAGATACACGAGTAGCACCAGATTTAACCACCACCGTACCAGTACGAGAAGTAGTACCCGTATGAGCACTGACTATAACTGTCGCTGTGCCTTGGCTAGAAGAAGAACCCATTACATTTACTTTGACCCATGAACTGCAATCATCAGAGGCAAAAGCTGTCCACTCTTTACCAGAACAAACCACATTCACCACATATTGGCTAGCTTGTGCAACAGCCTCTATCTTTTCAGGAGAACATTTAATGGTAACATCCTCGGATTGCGGTTCCTTGTCATCGCTACTGCCACAAGCAATCAACGAAAACAAAAGAATAGATAATAGACAATAGTATTTCATATATATATATATTTTACAACATAAGTAGAGAAAAAGGGAAAGGATGAAACTCCAGCAATTGCCAAGATAACCCACATCCTTCCCCCTTTTTATTATTCACTGCTTTTAGCAGACCAATATTCTATCTAATACTAGCCATCAATCTCTATGAGTCTGGAAAATAATATCTTTAATAGTCACTTTTGTGTCAGCAGGATTTCCACCAAAATCCAAGACTAAAGATATAGCATGCATATCTTTAGGCGCCTTTTTATTTGCAACCCAAAATTTATTATCTTCATTACCCAACAAATCCGTCTGTTCTGCAAAGAAGAAGTTATCATCATGTTTGACATCAGGTTCATCAGTCTGAACCAGTTTTACTGTTACCCCCTTCAAATCAGTACTAGGATTTAGAGTGACACAGAAATCATAGGCAGTTTCTGTATCGGCTGACAAATCTGTAACAAACGAGAACTGGTTCTGCCATTGTGCTTCAGTAGCATCAGGGAAAGTGAGTGTATAAGCATTTCCATCCACCACTAAATCTGGATTAGGTCTAGCACTCCAATCCGGGTTTGCATAGAAGAAAGTATTGGTAAAGGTTGCCCCGTTCCAAAGATTGTCTTCACTATCCACCTTCACCCAAGAAGGTTCAGGCTCTTGTACTTCAGGAATTTCCGTACCGTCATCATTAGCATGGTCTTTCAAGACAAAGCTTTCCAAAGTAATATCCGTATTAGCTTCATTACCACCAAAATCAAGTGCAAACTTCAAATCGGTAATATTCACACCGGGTACGTTACTGAACCATATACACTTAGGCTCATTAGCATCTAAAGCCACACGCTGCATATTGATAAACGTATTGTCATCACCTTTCTGCTGTACTTTAACCGTCACGCCCGGATGTTTGGTAGTAGAAGTGATTATCACCGAAAAATCATAGGTTTTATCCACTGACAAAGCAATTACCTTATCCAATTCCACATGCATCTGAGCTTGCCACTGATCGGTAGTAGCTTCCGGTAAGGAAACAACAAATGCACCATTCTGATAAGTATATTTTGGATCTGCAATCTGCCCCCATCCTGGAGCATAGTAGAAAGATGCCACATTGAAAGTTACTCCCTTAAACATGTTAAATTCACTATCTTCCACAAAACCACCAAAACCGTTCATAATAGTCTTCTCTATTTCAAAGGTTTTGGTTATCGAACCATCACTAATGCCATTTGCGTTCTTTACTTTACATTCTACTGTATATGAACCTTTTTTACGATAATATTTGGAAAAACCATATGAGGCTTGATAAGCGCCGTCAATTATCCAAATAGGAGACACTCCAGGAGCAGAAGTAAATTCAAAGTTTGCATAATTGGTTGTCTGATCTACAGTAACTTTAAAGTTATCAGTATAATCCGATGCTTGTGGGATATTGCCATTGGCTCCCGTAAAATCTTCAGGCGAACATGAAGTCATTGCAAAACCAGCAACCAACACGCCTGCCATATATTTAAATATATTTTTCATATCAATTATTTATTAATGGAGTTATGGTAAACTATTTATAAGCATTCTGAACCAAAGCCGGATCGGAATCCAACTCTCCTTGTGCAATAGGAATGTATTTCTTCTTGGCAGTCCAAGAATTAGTACGGTAACCATATTCATCGGGGACCAGTGCAGTAGTAGCCTTATTGCTGGCTGATGCTCCACTGATTCCTTCAGCACGTACCAAATCAAAATAACGCTTGCCTTCACCTACAAATTCCAAACGACGTTCTGTAAGTACATCGTCAACCGTAACGTTTGCAAGTCCAGCCAAACCGGCACGGGTGCGAACTTCGTTCAACCATGTCTTAGCCTCACCTGTACCACTTCCACCTGTACGAAGAGAAAGTTCTGCAGCATTTAGTAATGTCTCAGCATAACGATAATAACGATAATTGTTATTATAGTTCAAATTCTGGTCACCGGAAGACTGCTTGAAGTTCTTATCATACGGACGATATTTTTGTAACCAAATATGAGTATCTTGATAACGTTTCGTATATTCTACATCTTCGGCAATCACCCAGCAAGTTGCATCACGACGTTTGTCTTGTTCACTAAACATTTGATAAGTTTCAAGACGCATGGGCATAAATCCCCAGCCATCATTACCCTTTGACCAACCATCATCACCTGGGAAAGAGTTAGGAGAAATCAGAGTAGGAAGCACTGTACCACCAACAGCTAACGGACTTCCCCAGCCACGTTCGTTATTAGTTTGCTCATAATTAATTTCCCAGATAGATTCGTCACACCATTCACCTTCCGTTTCCCAGATGTTGGCAAAACTAGGATTCAATCTAAAGCTAGGACTATCAATAAGCTCCTTCATATAACCTAAAGCTTTTGAGAAACGACTTTCATCATTCTGATACATTACCATTTCAGCATATACCATATAAGCCATAGCTTGAGTGACACGTCCCAACTGACCTTCGTCGTCAACTTCTTTACCTTCTTTGATTGTTTTATAATATTTCAAAGGTAACACCTTAGAGTCAATTACAGCTTCAAGTTCTGCGATCAACTCAGCATAAACCTGATCGGCAGTATATTGCGGAGCCGTATAAGGAGGTTCGGAAAGATTCTCCAAATAGAAAGGTACATTACCAAAATAATGCCACAACATATTATAATAGAAAACACGTAGTAAACGGGCTTGCATCTCATAGAGTTTACGATTGGCCTCAGTAACATCAGTACCCCAATCAAGATATTTCAGTAAGTCATTACAACGTTTGATACCAGAATAGTCCACTGTCCAAAGAGAGCCAAGTGTATTATTTTCATTAGCCTCATAATTAAACAACATATGCCAATTCTGCATATCGGTCTTGGTTGCACCACCTACCCAAAAATTATCGCCCATAATTTCACCGTCAATATTCAAGGCATTGTACTGTCCCAATCCCCAATCTGGCCAATGGAGAGGGTCATAGGCGGCAATCAGAGCTTCCTGAATATGCTCATCCGTAGTATAATAATCTTCCAATGGTTCACCTGTCGGATTTTCCACCTCAAGAAAACTGTCACTGCAACCGGTAGTCAACACTGTAGCGGCAGCAAGTAAGCCTATTGCTAATATTTTATTTGTTTTCATATAGTTCTTATTTTTAGATTAGAAAGAAACATTTACACCTACTGTATATGTGCGAGCCTGCGGATAAATACCACGGTCAACACCAAGAGAAGTTGCACCTGAAGAAATTTCAGGATCAAATCCCCAATATTTGGTCCAAGTCACAAGATTTTCAGCTTGCACATACACACGCAGACGTTCAATAGTAAGTTTGCGAGTAAGAGTCTTAGGCAATGTATATCCCAAAGTAATATTCTTAAGACGAAGATATGAACCATCACAAACATAAAGATCAGATACCATCCAGTTCGTTGCATTACCGACAGCCAGACGAGGATACTTATTAGAAGTACCTTCACCAGTCCAACGTCCCAACATCCAAGAAGGATAGTTACCAGAAGCAACATCTGTACGATAAGTGCCATCAAACACATCAGCACCAGCCACACCTTGGAAGAAAATATTAAAATCAAAGCCTTTCCAATCAGCATTGAGATTCAAACCATAAGTCCAATCCGGAGTACCATTACCAATGTTAGTACGGTCATCTGCCGAGATGCTGCCATCACCATTTACATCCACAAAACGTGTATCACCAGGAACCGCATCCGGCATAATCATTTTACCATCTTTATTGACATAAGCACGAACTTCATCCATATTCTGGAAAACACCGTCAGTCTTGTAACCATAGAAATAGGGGAAAGGTTGTCCGTTAGAGCCGCGTGTACCGCCGCCAGAGAATCCTTGAATACCATCTAAATCCATATAGCCAGTATCATTTCCCAAATTCTTCAATTCATTTTTAAGATAAGTAGCATTTCCCTTTACTGCAAATTTAGCATCAGCAATATTCCATTTATAGCCAAGTTCAAACTCAAAACCACTATTTTCCATATCACCTACGTTACCAAGAGGCTTAGTTTCACCTACATAACTCGGGATAGGCATCGTAATAATCATGCCATTGGTTTTCTTTATGTAATAGTCGGCACTGAATGTTAAAGCATTATTAAAGAATCCCAAATCAATACCCAAGTCAGTTTGTTCACTCTCTTCCCATTTCAAATCAGGATTTGCCAAACGTTGTGCTTTAGAACCATTCCATTTGATGGCATCTTTGCCCAAAAGGACATTATTACCCATGGCTGTCAATGAAGTATAACCAAATTCGGCTATGTTATCATTACCATTCTTACCCCAACTGGCACGAACCTTTAGGTTAGACAACCATTCTCGCGTATCAGCCATAAATTCCTCATTTGTCACATTCCATCCCACAGATACTGAAGGGAATGTACCATATTTATTATTAATACCAAAACGACTTGAACCATCACGACGGATTGTAGCCTGAATCATATAGCGTTCATTATAGTTATAACTCAAACGAGCAAACATAGATGACATTCTATGTTCTGTATAAGGACCTCCATAAACGCCATACTGAACTGTAGCACCAGTAATATTACCATCTGCATCCTTTGTATATTCAACATTCCCTGTAGCATAATCAATAGAAGGTTTATTAGGATTCACCAGATTCCAACGGTTACCACCAAGTTGATCTCCCTTATATTTAAGGGCAGACTGTCCTAATACAACACCAAATGTATGTTTGCCGATAGTTTTATCATAAGTCAATGTATTTTCAATCTGCCATGTCACATTCTGTGCCTTGAATGAAGATGCATTAGTATGTGTTGCCTTATTATTAGCTGAGAGATAATACTTGCTCTTAGTAGCCCCTTCATTACCCCAAAATCCCATATCAGCACTATAATTGAAGTGATACTTCAAATTATCCCACAATTGAAGATCAATAGAAAACTTTGGAACAAACTTATGCGACCAATTCTTTGTAGGAGTCAATGTCATCATAGCCAGCGGATTATTCATTTCCTGATAAGCTCCTCCATAGCCAGGTACTGTATAAGGATCACCATTTGCATCACGAGGCAAATCAAAATCTTTATAAGTTTCAATCATCTTTTCAGCTGCATCACCAGTCAATGTAGGGGTCAAAATAGGAGACAGATAAAGAGCCGATCCCAAAATTGAACCGAATTCAGAGTTAGTACCAACACCTGTTGAATGCGTACGCATATAAGCCAAATTTACACCTAAATCCAATTTATTAAGGAAACCGCGTTCTTTAGATGCATCAATTAGATTATATTGAGTATTGGAACGAATAGTCAAACGGTCATAATTAGAATGTCCGTGATTACCACCAACAATACCATCTTGTGAATAATACCCCAAAGACAAATAATAATTTACTTTTTCCGATGCACCACTAACTGTCACATCATGATTCACTACCGGAGCATTGTCATAGAAAACAAGATCTTGCCAATCAGTGCCAAATCCTTTGATAGAATTTCCATTAGCATCAATCAAATTATAAGGATCTGCATAAATTGGAGCCTGACCACCATTCACATTGGCTTCATTCTGAAGGATAGCATAGTCTGTCGCACTAGTCACATCACGTCTCTTCCATGCACTCTGCCAGCCATAAGAAAAATTGTAATTAATTTGTGCCTTACCCATCTTACCTTTTTTGGTAGTTACTAGAATAACGCCATTAGCAGCACGCGCACCATAGATAGCACCAGAAGCAGCATCTTTCAACACTTCGATAGACTCGATATCATTAGGATTTACAAAATCAAGACCACCCCCAATAGGCATACCGTCTACAATGTAGAGCGGATCACTATTGTTGATAGTACCAATACCACGTACACGTACACGAGGAGAATCACCCGGCTGACCAGAAGCTGAAGTTACATCCACACCTGCAGCCAAACCTTTCAATGCATTATCCATACGCACCGGAGATTTGTTTTCCAAATCCTCACTACTAACTTTGGCAATAGATGCTGTTACCACACTTTTTTTCTGAACACCATACCCCACCACTACTACTTCGTCCAGCGTTTCTGAATCTTCCTGAAGAACTATTTTCAAGGAATTTTTTCCATTTACCGCTACTTCTTGCGACTTAAAACCAATATAGGTAATAGAAAGTGTTGCGTCGGCAGGAACCGACAATGTAAAATTACCGTCCAAATCAGTAATTCCACCATTGGTAGTTCCTTTAACTACCACATTTACTCCAGGCAACGGTTCATTATCCGAACCGCTTACCACTGTACCTTTTACCTGTATATTTTGGGCATATACAGAAGCCAAGGTAAAGCTTAACAGAAATAAAACTGATAATAACTTTTTCATAAGTTTTACTAAATTAAGATTAACGTTTCTCGGTTTTGTTCTCAATCGAACAGTGCAAACATAGAGTAAAATGCAATAAAACAAATAAAAAACAATCATTCTTAAATACGTCAAATCTGAAATTCAAATACGTTATCAATACGTCATCAGCAAATAACTTACTAATAATCAATAATTAATATATACTTTTAAGTATTACGTCACAACATGTTATATAACACAAAAGGGAGAAATTTAACATTCCTCCCTTTCATACTCTTCCTTCTTTTAAAGGAAGTTAATATCTAAAGGCTACAGTTTATTGCTTAAATAATCCGTCAAACTATCCTCTCTCTCTAAAGCGAACTTCTTACGAAGACGATAACGGATTGTTTCAACTCCACGAACCGAAATGTTCAGCAGAGGTGCTATTTCTTTCGTGGAAAGATTCATCTTTAGATAAGCGCACATCATGCGTTCGTTGTGGGAAAGTTCAGGATGCTTGGCATGAAGACGTTTCATAAAATTGTTATGTATCAAATCGAACTGGTCTTCAATACGCTTCAAAACCTCATCACTCTGTATATTACCGTCTATTTTATTATTAATAAGTATGAGTTGCTGTTTTCCTTCCCGAGCCCCCTCACCCTTCAGCAAGGCGGATACTTTAAGTATCTCTGACTTGATTTCAGTCAGCATTTCATTCTTACGGACAAAGTTTATCATCAGATTGGCCATTTCCTGACTCTTATGTTGCAAATCGTATTCCAATTTTTCTTTCTCCAGCTGCATAATCTGCTTTTCCTGACGGGCTTTCTCCTCTTCGTACTCCCTTTCCATATCGTGCAACTCTTTATCTTTCTCGATTACCGCCTGCTGTTTCTTCCGTTTCACACGGACATCATCCCAACGATAGACATACCATAAGGCAAGCAAAGCCAAGATGATATAACAAACGTATGCAGCAGCACTACGATACCACGGCGGAAGTATACGGAAAGCAATTGTATCCGATGATGTCGTACCGTCAGGAAAGACCGCCTTAACTTCAAACGTATATTCACCTTCCGACAGATTACTATACTCCTTGGTGCGTACCGTTGTAAAATCGGACCAGCTCCCCTTATTCAGACGATATTGAAAACGGACATCATCTCCTACCGCAAAGAGAGAAAGGGCATAGTCAAAACGAACGGAATTCATGGAATAAGCTATCACCGGAACCGGCTTCTCTCCTAAAAAGTTTGCGGTATATACCAATGAATCCTTGGGATAGGACAGATACATGTTCCTTATATATAAGGAATGGCTACGATCCTGACGCTCCCTTACGGCCGGGATACTGAACAAAGCGAAACCTCCTTCATTAGGAACCACCATCAGCGAATCTGAAAGAGGAATAATCGTTTCAAAACCGGGTACCAGTTCAATCAGCGATTGCTGGATGGGATTAATGCTTGTATTCGCCCCCCGCTTATAGGTACCCAGATTGGCAATACAGATTTCGTGAGGGCTCAAACTTATCAACTTATCGTGATACTCCAAAATATGCGAATAGGCCGTGGTGCCATTCAAAAGGTTGTTCATATCCGGACAAGGCTCCATGACATCTTTATGAGGATTATGCTTATAGATTCCCCGGGGAGTGGCAAAATACACCCGGTCTTCTATCTTCGCTATATACATATCACGTCCTACCGGGAAACCATCCTTCGCGCTATATTCCTTTATACGGACAGCTTTTGTCAAATCATTATCCAAATCCACACGGGTAACGTGGTCTGTATTATACACCCAAATCACCTTATCACTTTCCTGCTCAAAAAGACGGCAAGAATCGTTCACACCCTCAATCTTGCCAACCACCTGCCATTCTCCATTCTTTTTCCCAACCAAATAAATACCGTTATATACCCCGACATACATAAGGTCCGTACGTCCTGCCACAAGTTGGCAACACCAGGCGCCGGCAATATCCGTCACACGTTTTACGGAAGTACCATTGATAAGGAAAATACCACGGTCGTGCAGACAGAAGAGTTCATCACCTATACGGCAAAGGTTCCAGACCTGTCCGCTGGATTGGGGCATCGGACGGATATCCGGCAAATCGCCGTTCATCTGTACCGGATACGAGGTGTAATACAAACCCCGATTGGTACCTAAATAAAGATAACCGCCTTCTACCGCCGCCGTATATCCCGTGCCGTAGGAATAAGGATAGGAATAGAGATTCGTAAAAGGAGAACTCAGACAGACGTAGTCAATGCCGCTATCCAGACCGGCCCAGAGGTTTCCGGTCGTATCGAAGGAGACAGAAAGCACCGTATTGTTACGCAAGCCGTTGTTCTCATTGAAATATTTCAGTTGCATGGTGCTGCAATCCACCAGTACCAATCCTTTATGAATGGTTCCCAAGGCAATCTTATCATCCTTTTTGGCTACGCAAAAGACTTCATTCTCACGCATAAACTCTTCGGCACCGGTGACAAACGGTTCCATCGTACGCCCGTCACAATAGTAAAGTCCGTTGTATGCAGTCACCACCAGAACACCTTTCTTATAAGGTATAATGCCACGAATACGCTTGGAAGCCAACGCATCGGCACCCTGAAGAGGGAAAAAAGTGTTTCCAACCAAAAGCCATACGCCTCTGTCCGTACCGATGTAAAGAATACCATTGACCATATTGGAACAGTCTATCTTGGCATTCATTTCAATGGCGGTATATTTGCCGTTCAGGTACTTCACCACGCACCCGTCCCCTTGGAAATACAAGATATTGTCTGTCTCATGGATGCCCCACACATTTCCAAGAAAACGAACGGAACTCTCCAAAGTATCGGACATGCAATGATAGGCCAAAGAACCGTCCGTATCCGGTTCATAATAGCCGAATTCATTGATGCCCCCCACATAAATTCTTTTTTGGGTGGCAGAAGCCAGAACGGAACGCACATCGGAAGCATTGTTCAATGGAAACACATTCCAGACATTGCCATCAAATTGCACCATACCGTTCTTGTTGGCGAAATATACCCACTTGTCATCATAGGGTGCTATCTGCCAAGTCTGGGTCCCCTTGCCATAAACACTTTTATCAAAATTGACGATAAAGCTATTCCAGCCGGCAATTGCTTCGACCAAAGGGAGAAAAAGAAAAAGGCAGAAAAAAAGGTAGAATGACAATATGTGTTTGTTCATGCGTATAATGACTATATAGTTAGTTGCACAAAAATAATGCTTATTTTCAAGGTAGCGCACAATAGCCTATCAGTTTTTTCGTCCCCGATTATTATTTTCTTCTCGAATGGCAATCTTTTGCATTACTATACTTTAGATTCCGGTATACTAAGAAGTATTCGTCCGACAGTTGTTGAATTATCGTCCGACAGCTGTCGGACGATAATTCAACAACTGTCGGACGATAAGGTTACACATATCGGACGAATACTTTTTAGTAAAAGGAATATTTGTCCATCGTAATGCCGGAAAGAATCCGTACCTCCCCTCCAAAGTATCTGTATAAGGAGCCGTGAAGAGGGATAGAATAGAGAATCTAAAAAAACAAATAAAAAAATCGCCGCAAGCTATTGCAGATTTCAAAATAATGCCTACCTTTGCAACCGCAAAACGAAAACGGGTAAGTCCTATACGGCCAGCTCCCTTCGAATCCTCCAGGGCTTGATCGCAGCAAAGGTAGTTGGTTGTAGCGGCGCGATATAGCAAGCTTACCCACCCGCCTCTTTAGCTCAGTTGGCCAGAGCACGTGATTTGTAATCTCGGGGTCGTTGGTTCGAATCCGACAAGAGGCTCGAAAGAAAAGCAGATGATACGAAAGTGTTACCTGCTTTTTTCTTTTTGCCCCGCAAAGAATCCTCTAATTTATTTAAAATCTACACATCGGCTTGCCCTTGAATCCAACTATATTTGTACCTTTGCATATTATTTCTAAGAAAGATGGCAGAAAATAGAGGTTACATGCAACGATACGCAATGCTGTTCGGTACCTATATGGGAGGTTTCTGGATATTGAAGTTCATACTCTTTCCTGTGGGGCTGTCGGTTCCTTTTTTACTTTTCCTTTTCATGGGACTCACGCTATGCGTACCTTTTATGGGATATTATTATGCACGGATGTATCGTAATCAGGTATGCGGAGGCGGCATCAGCTTCCTGCATGCATGGATATTCACCGTTTTCATGTATATGTTTGCTGCGCTGCTTGCCGCCGTGGCACACTACATCTACTTCAGGTTCATAGACCACGGATATGTGATAAACACGTGCGAAACGATGGTAGACACGCTTGCCCAAAGCAACATGCCGGGAATGGATTCGTACATCGCCACCTATCAGGAAGCTCTGGAGACAGCCCGACTGCTCAGTCCTATCGACATTACGCTACAGATGATATCGTCCAATGTGTTTTGGGGTTCGATACTGGCTTTCCCCACCGCCTTGTTCGTGATGAGACGCAAGAAAGACAACGCTCCGGCAAAGTGACGGAACAGTAAAAAGAAATGTTATTTCAATTGTAAATAGAAAAATCATACATCAATGGATATTTCAGTTGTCGTACCACTATATAATGAAGAAGAATCACTCCCCGAATTGTTCGCATGGATTGAGCGGGTGATGAATGCCAACGGCTTTTCATACGAAGTGATTTTCGTTAACGACGGAAGTACCGACCGTTCGTGGCAGGTTATCGAGCAATTGCAGGCACAAGCTCCGGACAAGGTACGGGGCATTAAGTTCCGCCGCAACTACGGGAAGTCGCCGGCATTGTTCTGTGGTTTCGAACAAGCACAAGGCGACGTCGTGATAACCATGGACGCCGACCTGCAGGACAGTCCCGACGAAATACCCGAACTCTACCGCATGATTACCCAGGAGGGCTACGACCTCGTATCGGGCTGGAAGCAGAAACGTTACGACCCGTTGTCGAAGACCCTCCCCACCAAATTGTTCAATGCCACCGCCCGCAAAGTATCGGGCATCAAAAACCTGCACGACTTTAATTGCGGACTGAAGGCATATCGCAAAGAGGTTGTCAAGAATATAGAGGTATACGGCGAAATGCACCGCTACATCCCCTACCTGGCCAAGAACGCCGGCTTCAAGAAAATCGGCGAGAAAGTGGTGCACCACCAGGCACGCAAATACGGAAAGACCAAGTTCGGGCTGAACCGATTTGTAAACGGGTATCTGGACTTGCTTTCCCTTTGGTTCCTTTCCCGGTTCGGCATCAAGCCCATGCATTTTTTCGGATTGCTGGGTTCATTGATGTTCATCTTCGGCTTCATAGCCGTGGTCATAGTGGGTGTCAGCAAGTTGTACTACATGCACCATGGCATGCCCTACCGTCTTGTAACGGACTCTCCCTACTTCTACCTCTCGTTGACCTCCATGATTATCGGCACACAACTATTCGTGGCAGGATTCCTCGGAGAGCTGATTTCACGTAATGCCCCGGAACGAAACAAATATCAAATAGAGAAAACCATTTAACGATGAAAAAATTAGTCAGACTTGTCATACTCGGAGCTATCCTTTGCCCGATAATAAGCATAGCTATCTCCTGCTCGGAGGAGGCAGATTGCTCCATGACGGCACGCCCCATGGTGAATTGCATTCTTTATAGAGTAGACCCCGAAACCCAATATGTGGAGAACGACACGCTCGACTCGCTCACCGTGACAGCATACGGCACCGACTCCATCATCATCAACAACCAGAAGAAGGTACACGACATCTCCCTGCCACTGCGCTATACGGAGGATTCCACCAAGCTGATATTCAAGTATAGCCGGACCAAGAGTGACACGATGGTGATACGCCACACCAACACCCCCTATTTTCTATCGATGGATTGCGGCTATCAGATGAAGCAGGCCATCACAGACGTAACGTGCACCCGCATCTCTCTGGACTCGATATACATCAAAGACAATGAAGCAGGCATCTATGGAAAGGAAAATCTTAAGTTATTCTATTAGTCTGGCACTCTGCCTGCTGATGTTCCTCCCCCTACGGGCGCAGAACGGGAATCCTACCGCTCCCCCCCAGGGAGCACCTCCCAAGAAGGAGAAGAAGGACGCGAAAGAAGAAGTGCACTATCCGTTATACAACGGCATGTCCGTCGGCTTGGACTTGTGGGGAATCGGAAGCTCCGTATTTGGAGGAGATTTCCTGAGTTCCGAAGTGGCCGTGGATGTAAACCTCAAGAACCGCTTCTTCCCTATTGCCGAACTGGGATATGGCTCCACGGACACCTGGAGTGACAAAGGCATACACTACAAAAGCAACGCCCCCTACTTCCGCATAGGAATGGACTATAACACGCTATACAAGAAGCAGCACGGACACATGCTACTCGTAGGCTTGCGTTACGGTGTAAGCAGCTTCAAGTATGATGTAGACGCCTTGGGACTGGACGACCCGATATACGGTGGCATCGTAGGCAATCCGAATCTGGACGACGAGATATGGGGAGGCAGCCTGCCCTATAACCATAAAGGAATGAAAGGCTCCATGCAATGGGCGGAATTTTGTGTCGGTATCCGGGCGCACGTCTGGAAGGCATTGTACATGGGCTGGTCACTACGCTTCAAGTTCAAATTGTCTGCCTCGGCCGATGAATACGGTGACCCGTGGTATGTGCCCGGTTTCGGGAAATATGGCTCCAACACGATGGGAGTAACCTATACGATAACTTATAAACTACCTCTTTAAGCGACTTATGACAGGGTTAGAGATTTGGCTACTGGCTGTAGGACTTGCGATGGATTGTTTCGCCGTTTCTATAGCCAGCGGAATTATATTGAAACGCGCCCGGCTGCGCCCTATGCTGGTGATGGCCATCAGCTTCGGCTTTTTCCAGGCTTTGATGCCTCTGCTGGGATGGATAGGCGCCAGTTTTTTCAGCCACCTGATAGAAAGTATTGACCATTGGATTGCATTCGGTATCCTTGCCTTCCTGGGCGGACGCATGATAATGGAATCCTTCAAGGACGAAGATTGCAAGCACGAGTATGACCCTACCAGCCTGAAGGTGGTGCTCGCTCTGGCCGTGGCAACCAGCATCGATGCATTGGCGGTAGGTGTTTCGTTTGCATTCCTCGGTATCAAGCAATTCTCGGCTATTCTTTCCCCCATCGGCATTATCGGTTTTGTATCATTCGCCTTGTCGATGGTCGGCCTGATGTTCGGCATCCGTTTCGGATGTGGCATAGCCCGCAGACTGCGCGCCGAACTTTGGGGAGGGATTATCCTCGTCATCATCGGTACCAAGATATTGGTAGAGCATCTCTTCTTTTAATTAAAAAGTAAAAACTCAGATAGGATATGGAAAAGAAAGTACAACGGAATTTTTTATGGATTGCCCTACTGGTACTGGGAACCATCTGGATACTTGCCCGCCACAACCAAGTCACTCCTTATCAGACGGATAACGGACTGATATTCGGTACGGTATATAAAGTGACTTATCAATGTGACCAAAATCTGAAGGCGGAGATAGAAGCGGAACTCAAACGTTTCGACGGTTCCTTGTCCCCTTTCAATGACACGGCGACCATTACGCGCATCAACCGCAACGAGGACATTGTGCCCGACACATTCTTTACCAACGTCTTCCGACGTAGCATGGAAATCTCCCGGGAGACCGATGGTGCCTTCGATATCACCGTTGCCCCTCTTGCCAATGCCTGGGGATTTGGGTTCAAGAAGGGTAACTTCCCCGACTCTGCCATGATAGACAGCCTGCTGGAGATGACAGGATACGAAAAAGTAAAATTGTCCGATGAAGGGAAAGTGGTGAAAACAGACTCGCGTATAATGCTCTCGTGCAGCGCTGTGGCAAAAGGATATGCAGTAGATGTCATAGCCCAACTTCTGAAGAAGAAGGGTATCCGCAACTTTATGGTCGATATAGGCGGAGAAGTGGTTGTTCACGGGCAAAACCCTCAAAATGGACCTTGGCGCATCGGTTTGAACAAGCCGATAGACGACTCACTGGCAGTGAACCAGGAACTGCAAGCAGTGCTGCAAGTCACGGATTTAGGCATGGCTACATCGGGCAATTATCGCAACTACTACTATAAAGACGGAAAGAAATATGCGCATACCATCGACCCGCGTACCGGCTATCCGGTACAGCACAGCATCTTGTCAGCCACCGTCATTGCCAAAGATTGCATGAGTGCAGACGCCTATGCCACGGCATTCATGGTGATGGGGCTGGAAGAAGCAGAACGCGTGGCGGATGCACATCCGGATATCGACGCCTGTTTCATTTATACGGATGAAGAAGGAAAGCTTCAAACGTTCTTAACAAAAGGAATGGAGAAGTATATGAAATAATGTGCAAATGCGATTAACCCATCATTTATAAAATACAAAATATACCGCCAGTACCAGACATACAAAAGCGGCAAAATGATTCCAATGCAGCGTTTCCCCCTTGAAAAGAACCGTTGTGAACACCGTAAAGATAATCAAAGTGATTACTTCCTGAATCACTTTGAGTTGCATCAATGAGAACGGGCCTCCATTGCCTAAAAAGCCTATCCGATTGGCCGGAACCTGGCAAGAATACTCTGCCAAAGCTATTACCCAGGAAAACAGCACCACGGCATACAACGGCCAGTTGGAGATGACTTTTGTCTCTTGTAGCTTCAGATGCCCATACCAGGCAAACGTCATGAAAATATTAGATACAATCAATAGCAAAATGGTATAAAATGCTTTCATATAGTGATTAATGATTAGTGATTAATGATTAATGATTGCAGGCAGCAATTCCTCTTGCACATTCGTCATACTCCCCCATAGACTATAGCGTGCCTCAGGATTCATTTCCTCCAACTGTTTCAGAATGCCTTTCATTGCACTACGACTGGATTGTGACTCATACGGACAATTCTTCACCTGCTTACGATACCCCCTCACTTGCGCCAACTCCATCAAATCCGCCTCATGTACCAGACACATCGGACGGATAATCGTCATATCAAACTTCTTCATTACCAGCCGGGGGGGCATAGAGCTGAACGCTCCCTGATAGGTGATATTCATCAGCAAGGTCTCCAGAATATCATCCATGTGATGGCCTAACGCGATTTTATTGCATCCCTGCTCCTTGGCTACGGTAAACAATGCCTTCCGCCTATTCCAAGAGCAAAGAAAACAAGGAGACTTGCGGGTATCGGTCGTGGCATCAAACTCCGTTTCAAAGAGAACAAAAGGCACTCCCCACGACTCTACGTACTCCCTCAGATAGTCCACATCGCTTTGATAAGGTATATTCTTCATCACTACATGTACGGCGACAACGGAAAAACAGGGTTTATAGACACGGGCACGCCGTGCCAACAATTCCACCAGCGCCAAAGAGTCCTTGCCTCCCGAAAGCCCGATAAGAATCTTATCGCCGTCCTCTATCAGCCCATATTCCACCACACCTTTGCTAAACCGCTTGTCTATGCGGCGCAACATCTTTTCTTCTTCAGTAAATTGTGCCATTGATACGAGTTATGAGTTATAAGTTATGAATTATAGCTCTTCCGGTTGCAAAAGTAAGGCAAAAGAACGATTTAAAGAAGAATTAACAAAATAGAATTACGGAAACCAGCTTTATTCACGATAAATTTGTATTTTTGACCTTCTGAACAATCAGCATGTATCAATATGAATAAAAAATATATCCTTTTCTTTCTATTCGGCCTTTTGAGCATAACAATTTCCGCACAAAGCCTGGCAGAAGCCAAAGCCTTGTACGAGAAGGGAGAATACGAAGAAGCCAAGCCCACTTTCAAGAAACTCGTCAAGACACAACCTGGTAATGGAAATTACAACCTATGGTACGGTGTATGTTGCCTGGAAACCGGCGAACCCGCAGAAGCCTTGAAGTACCTGGAAAGCGCCGTCAAGAGACGTGTCCCCAGCGGGCAACTCTATTTGGCCCTGGCATACAATGATCTATATCGGTTCGAAGATGCCATCGAGACTTATGAGACCTACATTTCCGACCTGAAAAAGAGAAAACGCTCCACCGAAGAGGCCGAACAATTATTGGAAAAAAGCAAATCCAACTTGCGCATGCTGAAAGGCGTGGAAGAGGTCTGCTTCATCGACAGCTTTGTGGTAGACAAGGAAAAATTCCTGGATGCATACAAAATCAGCCCCGAATCGGGCAAGCTGTTCATGTACGACACCTACTTCAATGATTCCGGTAAGGAAGGCGGAACGGTATACGAAACGGAGCTGGGCAATAAGCTATATTATAGCGAAATGCAACCGGACAGCACCCTCAGTATCCTTTCGCGCAACAAGTTGCTGGACAAATGGAGTGATGGCAGCTTGTTGCCCGGAAGCATCAACGAGGCCATGAATGCAGACTATCCCTATGTACTTACGGACGGTATCACTATCTACTATGCTTCGGATGGCCCTGGCTCGATGGGAGGATATGACATTTTCGTCACCCGTTACAATACGAATACCGACTCCTATCTGATGCCGGAAAATGTGGGCATGCCGTTCAATTCGCCCTACAACGACTATATGTACGTCATCGACGAATTCAACGACTTGGGATGGTTTGCCTCCGACCGCTACCAGCCCGAAGGCAAAGTGTGTATCTATGTATTCATTCCCAACTCATCCAAGCAAGTGTACAACTACGAAGGGATGGACCCGGACAAGATGATATCATTGGCGCAACTTCACTCTATCAAGGACACATGGACGGACACCGATGCGGTAAAGGGCGCCCGAGAAAGGCTTCGGACTGCTGCCAACGCAAAGCCGCGGACTACCAAGAAGCATGATTTCCAATTCATCATTGACGACCACTCCACCTACTACCAGCTGGACGATTTCCGCTCCCCACAGGCCAAAGCCTCGTATGGCAAATACAATCAGCTGGAGCAGAGCTACAAACAACTGCAGGAGAAACTGGAAGATATGCGTTCGGAATACTCCCGAGCCAACAAGCAGGAAAAGGACAAGATGTCCGCCGCCATCCTCGACCTGGAGCAACGTGTACGGCAATTGTCCACTGAGATGGAGCAGACTGCCATTCAAGTGCGCAACCTGGAAAAACAAGCCACCAAATAAAGACAACTATGGATATACTCATTATCGCCTCATTGATTATAGGAGCAGTAATCTTGTTCTTAGTGGAATTATTCGTAATTCCGGGCATCAGCGTTGCCGGTTTTCTGGCAGGAGGTTGCATCATCTTTGCCAACTACTATGCCTTTGCCTATATGGGCACCACGGCAGGTGTCATTACGCTTATCATATCTGCCCTGGCTTGTATCGGCTCGTTGGTATGGTTCATGCGCTCCAAGACACTCGACAAAATTGCATTGAAAAAAAACATCACCTCCAAAGTAGACCGTAGTGCCGAGGAAAAAGTCAAGGTAGGTGATATAGGCGTAACCACTACTCGCCTGGCTCTTATCGGCTATGCCGAAATCAACGGAGACATCGTGGAAGTAAAGTCATCAGACGGCTTCCTGAACGAAAAGACTCCGATTATCGTAGACCGTATTGCCGACGGAGTCCTCTTAGTGGAACGGCTCAAGCAGTGAAATTTCAGGAATCAACCTATTTATAACTAACAATTAATATTTAATCTCATGGATCCAAGCACAATGTATTTAACCGCCTTCCTCATTATAGGAGGCATTATCTTCCTGGTACTTTTCTTCCATTATGTACCGTTCTTCTTGTGGCTGTCTGCCAAAGTATCGGGAGTAAACATCTCGCTGGTACAACTTTTCCTGATGCGTATCCGTAATGTTCCTCCTTATATCATTGTGCCCGGCATGATTGAAGCTCATAAAGCAGGATTGCAAAACATCACGCGCGACGAACTGGAAGCGCACTACCTTGCCGGAGGTCACGTAGAGCGGGTGGTACACGCACTGGTATCCGCCTCTAAAGCCAATATCGAGCTGCCGTTCCAGATGGCAACCGCCATCGACCTTGCCGGCCGTGACGTGTTCGAAGCCGTACAGATGTCCGTTAACCCCAAAGTAATTGACACCCCTCCCGTGACAGCTGTTGCCAAAGACGGTATCCAGCTGATTGCCAAGGCCCGTGTAACGGTGCGCGCCAATATCCGCCAATTGGTGGGAGGTGCCGGAGAAGACACGATTCTGGCCCGTGTAGGCGAGGGTATTGTGTCTTCCATCGGTTCGTCAGAGAATCATAAGTCTGTATTAGAGAATCCGGATTCTATCTCCAAACTGGTATTGCGCAAGGGGTTGGATGCCGGAACAGCATTCGAAATTCTGTCCATTGACATTGCTGATATTGACATAGGTAAGAATATCGGTGCCGCCCTGCAGATAGACCAAGCCAATGCCGACAAGAACATTGCTCAAGCCAAGGCAGAGGAACGCCGCGCCATGGCCGTAGCCACAGAGCAGGAAATGAAGGCAAAAGCCCAGGAAGCCCGTGCCAAAGTTATCGAGGCAGAAGCGGAAGTACCCAAGGCCATGGCCGAAGCATTCCGCAACGGCAATCTGGGTATCATGGACTATTACCGGATGAAGAATATAGAAGCCGACACTTCCATGCGCGAAAACATTGCTAAACCGACGACGGGCAATACCAGCCAGCCGTTGAGTAAATAACCCGAAAAGTAACTGACGAAACGCCGGAACCGGTGAACAAGAATCGGTTCCCGGCGTTTCTATTTATAAACAAAAGATTAAAGCCTCAAGCATATGAAGAAATATTTCGCCTCTTCCGAACTGATCATCAATGAAGACGGTTCTGTATTTCATCTTCACGTAAAGCCCGAATGGCTGGCAGACAAAGTCATCTTGGTAGGCGACCCCGGACGGGTGGCACTGGTTGCCTCCCATTTCGAGAACAAGGAATGTGAAGTGGAAAGCCGCGAGTTCAAGACTATCACCGGTACTTACCAGGGGAAACGTATTACGGTGGTTTCCACCGGTATCGGATGTGACAACATCGATATCGTGATGAACGAACTGGATGCCCTGGCAAACATCGATTTCGAGACGCGCGAAGAAAAGCCCCGTCTGCGTAGCCTTGAGCTGGTACGTATCGGCACCTGCGGCGGCTTGCAACCCTACACTCCGGTAGGCACATTCGTATGTTCTGAAAAGTCCATTGGTTTCGATGGGCTGCTCAACTTCTATGCCGGACGCAACTCCGTGTGCGACCTGCCCATGGAGCGTGCCTTCCTCAACCATATGGGATGGTCCGGCAACATGTGTGCCCCTGCCCCCTACGTCATTGACGCAAGCACTGAACTGATAGACCGCATCGCACAAAACGACATGGTACGTGGCGTAACGATTGCCGCCGGGGGCTTCTTCGGACCTCAAGGACGCGAGTTACGCGTGCCGCTTGCCGACCCACATCAGAATGAGAAGATTGAAAAATTTGAATACAACGGCTACCGTATCACCAACTTCGAGATGGAAAGTTCTGCCCTGGCAGGCTTGAGCCGTCTGATGGGGCACAAGGCCATGACGGTATGCATGGTCATTGCCAACCGCCTGATAAAAGAAGCTAACACGGGATACAAGAATACGATAGATACTCTTATCAAAACAGTACTCGACCGTATCTAAGTATCCTTCAAGAAATGCTCCTCCCTTTCCTTCAGCCAATCCTAGGAGTAGGGTTTAGTAATGACTTCATCACATCCTGCTTGACGTGCCCGTTGCTGGTCTGTATAGTGTAGCAATGTCCTGCTATACCCACAATGGGCACAGAGGCGGATTAGGCTTTATAAGCATCTATCCATTATCGATTTGCACAAAGTTACGATAAAAGCCCATAAGTTGAATCACCATCTCTCTTTTTTGTAAAGAAACCATTATCTTTGCTGAATAAAAATAAGCCGGATAAAATGAACCAAGATACCATTTGTGCCATAGCCACCGCCCAAGGGGGAGCCATAGGATGCATCCGTGTCTCCGGACCGGATGCCATAGAGATAACATCCCGCATATTTACCCCTGCCCGGAAGGGGAAGAAGCTGAAGGATGCCAAGCCATACACACTTACCTTCGGTCATATCCATGAAGAAGAAAACATCATAGACGAAGTACTTGTAAGCTTATTCCGTGCCCCCCACTCGTACACGGGCGAGGATAGCACGGAAATCATGTGCCACGGTTCGAGCTATATTCTTCAGAAGGTGTTGCAACTGCTCATCGGTAATGGTTGCCGCCTGGCAGCTCCCGGTGAGTACACGCAACGGGCCTTCTTGGGCGGCAAAATGGACCTAAGCCAGGCCGAAGCCGTGGCCGACCTCATCGCCTCCACCTCTGCCGCCACTCACCGCCTCGCCATGAGCCAAATGCGCGGTGGGTTCAGTAAAGAGCTGGCCTCACTACGCGACCAATTGCTGCACTTCACATCACTCATAGAACTGGAGCTGGACTTCAGCGACCACGAAGAACTGGAATTTGCCGACCGCTCCGAGCTATGTCTCCTAGCAGACGGCATAGAGCAGGTAATTTCCCGTTTAGTACAATCCTTCAGTGTAGGCAATGCCATCAAGAACGGCGTGCCCGTAGCCATCATCGGCGAAACGAACGCTGGTAAATCCACCCTGTTGAATGCACTACTAAACGAGGAACGAGCCATTGTAAGCGACATACACGGGACAACCCGCGATGTGATAGAAGACACAGTCAATCTTGGTGGGATAACTTTCCGATTTATTGATACGGCAGGCATACGCGAAACGAACGACACCATCGAGAACCTAGGAATTGAGCGAACCTTCCAGAAATTGGAGCAGGCGGAAATCGTGCTCTGGATAGTTGATGCCACGAACGCCGTCTCACGGATACCACAACTAACTGCCCAGATACTTCCCCGTTGCGAAGGGAAACGGCTCATTCTCGTATTCAACAAGGCCGATCTGGTGCAGGATGCCTCAACCATCCCCAACCCCAGTTTCACCGTGGCCGCTACTAATGTGCAATGCATCTCCATCTCTGCCAAAGGACGTACCAACCTCGACAAGCTTCAGCAAATGCTAATCTCTGCCGCTAACCTGCCCACGGTTACCCAAAACGATGTCATTGTCACGAATATACGCCACTACGAGGCTTTGACCCATGCCTTGGAAGCCATCCACCGGGTCCAACAAGGATTAGCAGAAAATCTATCCGGAGATTTTGTTTCACAAGATATCCGCGAATGCATTTTCCATCTAAGCGATATTGCAGGGGAAGTTACGAACGATATGGTACTTGGGAATATTTTCGAACATTTTTGCATCGGCAAGTAACTATTTGATTATCAATGAGTTAAATTGATTATAATCGATTGATATGGCGCTCTTTACGGGGCGCCTTTTTTGTTGCTCTACTGTCAATATTAGTCATTTATAAGCTTTGCACATCATCTTTTTGTACCGTTTTTGTACCACGAAGCAAAATTCCGGCATTTTACGCTGGACAGGTTGTGGAGAAAGTTGACTATGGTTTACTAAGATTTACGATAGTTGACACATAACGGGAGAAATAAAGCGAAATAAAAATTTAAAATTTGAGTAATATGCCAGCAAGTAACACTAAAATTAAAAAGATTTGCGAATGGTGTGGAACACGATTCGAAGCACAAAAAATAAGTACAAAGTACTGCTCTCACAGGTGTGCAAATTTAGCTTACAAAAAAAGAGAAAGAGAGAAAAACATTAAGGCTACTGAAGAGAATACTCAAAATAGGATTGAAGAACTACCTATAATCACAATTAAGGATAAAGAGTTTCTATCTTTCTCAGAGGTTGGAATTCTTTTAGGTATTACTAGACAAGCAGTCTATAAGATGGTCTATAAAGGATACCTTCAAGCTTCAAAGATTAGCAGCAGATTATCTTTCGTCAAACGCTCTGATATAGATGAGATGTTAAAACGGCATCCTTATGAATTTAGAATGCCCAAGGACACTCTACCTATCAAAGAATTTTATACTACAGCCGAAATAATGAAAAAATTCAATGTAAGTGAATCATGGATTTTTGTTATGTCTAAGAAGAATAAAATTCCAAAGACATTCAACCGTGGTAAGACTTACTGGAGTAAAAAGCATGTTGATGCTTATTTTTCCTCGAAGGCTCCAGATGCAGACATTACAGAATGGTATAGTGTGCAAGAAGTACAGGACAAATTTCAAATGAGCCTTAACGCTATATACTCTTTTGTTTATAAAAATGCCATTCCGAAAAAGAAGGTTGGTATTACAGTATATTATTCAAAAAAGCACTTCGATATAGCAAAAGGAATACGTCAGGCTGAAGAGCCCAAATACTACACAGTTCAAGAAGCGATGGAAAAATTCAAAATAACAAGAGACCAGCTATACCATTATACCAAGTATCATCAAATTCCCAAGATTAAGAAGGGAAAGTATACTCTTATATCCAAAGCTGAGCTCGATAATTTGTTCGAAGATCCTATCATTGAATAATCTCGGTATAAGTTATTTCCTGGTGTGAGTATTCACCAAGAAAACACCAGTTTAATTTGTCCCGATAATAATAATTTATCAACCAAAAACATTAATCTTATGGCACTTACATGTACTAACGTAACATTGAGACAAAGAGTTATCAGTAACGGCAGAATTTCTCTCTACCTAGACTATTATCCGGCAATTCGCAATCCGTACACAATGAAAATGAGCCGCAGGGAATATCTTGGCATTTATATCTATGCCCGTCCTAAAAATGAGATTGAACGTGATTTCAACAATGAAATGCTGAGTAAGGCTGAAGCCATTCGTTGTATCAGAGTACAGGCAATCGTCAATGAAGAATTTGGATTTCTTGACAAGCACAAAATGAAAGCTGACTTCCTTGCCTATTTTCGTGAGAAAGCAAAACTGAAGTATCACAAATGGGACTGTGTTTACCAGCATTTTGAAAAGTTTGTAAACGGCTATTGCACTTTCGGTGATGTAACGGTAGAGCTTTGTCAGAAGTTCAGGCAGTATCTACTGAACTGTAAACAGATCCGTCATCCTAATATCAGTGTTTCGAGAAATTCGGCAGCTGGATATTTTTCAACTTTCCGTGCATTACTGAAAATAGCTTATCAAGAGAAGATGCTACGTGAAAATCTGAATGACTTCATAGACAAGATTGAATGGAAAGAAGTCAAAAAGCAGTATCTCACATTAGCAGAAGTTAAGAAACTGGCCGCTACACCATGCAAGATTCCTGTACTGAAACAAGCTTCATTATTCTCCTGTATGACCGGTCTTCGTATCAGCGATATTTTACAGCTTACATGGGATAATATTGAAGTCGGTCCTGACAATGGTTATTACATCAGAATTTGTACGGAAAAGACAGAAACTGAAGCCACTCTCCCCATTAGTAACGAAGCATTGGAACTATGTGGTATCCCTGGTTCAGGCCGCGTATTCAAAGGACTGACCAGAGCTATGACGAATCAGCCTCTCAAGCAATGGATTTCGGAAGCCGGAATCAAAAAACACATAACCTTCCACTGTTTCCGTCATTCGTACGCCGTCATACAAATCTCTTTAGGCACAGATATTTATACAGTATCGAAAATGCTTACTCACAAAAATGTTTCGACCACACAGATTTATGCTGATTTGGTCAATTCGAAAAAACGAGAGACAGCGAATAAGATTTCGTTGAAATAATATAACTCTTATCTTAATCTATAACAGGTTATATCTGATAAATCTATCGGATATGACCTGTTTTTATGTTTGCTTTATCTGACAGAATCGCTATCTTTGAAGAAAATTGAGTCTTTAAATGAATAACTACAGCTATGATAAAAATATATGGAATGGAAACTTGTCCGGATTGTACGTATGTAGAAGAACAAGTAAAAGGTAATAACCAATATGAGGTCATCGATATTGGTCAACACGTAAGAGATTTGAAAGCATTCTTGAGATTACGGGATCATCATCCAGCCTTTAATGAAGCCAAAAGTGTTGGAGCCGTTGGAATTCCTTGCTTTGTATTGGAAGACGGTACAGTTACTTTGAATCCAGAAGATGCCGGATTACGTTCACGTCCTATTAATGAAGGAGCAACATGTAATATTGACGGAAGCGGTTGTTGATTATGGCACAGAAAATTCTTTTCCTTCATGGTTTCTTTGCATCAGGTACATGTATCCCAGCTCTTGCCTTGAAAGAATATTTCAGCGGTAAGGCAACAGTCTTGAGTCCAGACTTACCCCTGCATCCACAGGAAGCTATCGACTTTATCCAAAGATTGTGCAACCAAGAACAACCTGATATATTGGTAGGAAACAGTAATGGCTCGTTTTTGGCACAGATAGTAGCATCTAAAAACAATATCCCTGCTTTACTCGGAAATCCTCATTTCGAAATGACACGCTTCTTGATAGAACGTATTGGTTCGCATGAATACAAATCACCACGAGCTAACGGAAATCAGCAGCTTGTCATTAACCAAACATTGATTGATGAATTCGCAGAACTTCAACAGCATCAATGGGACAATTGTCAGGTAGCTAACCAAGAAAATATATGAGGAATATTTGGTGAGAATGACCATCTGGCACACTTTGAGCCTTTATTTTTAATGCATTATAAATATTCATACCACTTTCCTGGCGGTCATACTCCAACAGCTGAAGAAGTACAAAAGTATTATGCGCCATTAGCGGAACGATTATTGGAATTATAGCATAACTTATCATATAATATAGAAAGGATACCACTTTTGTTTATTATATGATAAGTTATAAATTCATGTCTTACATTCAATCCCATAAATTAATCCGCCCCTATTCCATCTGAACACTTCATACTTTCCAATAATAATCAAGCTATTTATGACAATTAGTGACGTTTGATGAAGTCTGATGTCACTCTTGTCATTTTCTGATAATACATAATCAGTAAACATTACCTTTGCTTACGAACAGTTAAACATATGGCTTATGTATTTGAAGAAATTTGAATATTATATTTTAGATTCTAGTGTAGCTGGAACATTACTTCTTATAGCACTTGCTATACGCATTGAAGCAGTCAATGCAGGCTTTGATCAATTCAGCTCAAATATTATCTTTATATCGGTCTTTATAATATCTACAGGATTATATATATCAATGCAAATTGCATTATACGAGATAATTATATATTTATGTCATCATAGCAAATCTTTATCTATCCATGAACATCTTAATGATTCTGTGATTGCACCAGAACAAGCATTTATGGAATATGAAAAACTCCGATCGAATACTATTATAGAACAGAAACGTACGAACGATAAAAAGCTAGAGTTAGTACATATATACATCCATCAAACGATGGCTGCTTATACAAGCCAAGAAAATCTGCAGCGCCTCTGTGCTTATATTTCAGATTTCTTTCAGGATAAAACTGCTATCGATATTATTCCTATAAAAGTAGATTCAAAATTGAAAGCTATAGATGTTATGCATTTGGGTTGGAACATAGGTAAAGCATTAGGTAAACGACGTTCTTATACAGCAGAATTCATTAAAAAAGTATTTGCTGATACCATGAAAGAAAATGAAATCAACACGATAATCAAAAAGATGTCTCACTCAGAAACAGAATGCCTGATTAAATTAAATCCAGATATAATTCAATAAATCAGACTTTATATTCATAAATACTGCATGAACAAGTATCAATCCCCAAAAGCAAAAACAGATTGTATGACAAAAGAACCTATCACATTCGACAAGCTTCCGCAGGCTGTAATCTATTTAACAGAACAAGTAGAGAAAATTTACCAATTAGTTGAAACCCTACAACCACAGAAACTTGATAATCAGCATCAACTAATTGACATAGATAAGGCTAGCATACTTATCCAAAAATCAAAACCGACAATCTACAGACTTGCTCGTACAGGTCTCATCCCAGCCTATAAACGTGGTAAGAAATTATATTTCTATGAGGATGAGCTCCTTAAATGGATAGAGGCAGGCAAAAAACAAAGCCAACCTCTATCCTATCAGGAACAATCCGCACAAATACTTCATGGGATGAAACGTAAACCTAGAAAAGGAATTAATATGTAATTAAATTTTACGATGAGTGTCAGAACTTAAAATTATGGTAAGTCATCAGTGCCTACTAATAATGTTATAAAGAATTTTATTAGATCATTCGCGAAATGTTAGTATTTATAAAAAGATTACAAATCTGTAATTTACTTATTTTTTTTGACGTTAATGTCATTTTGTTATTTTGTTCAGATTAAAATACATCAAATAAAATACGATAAATATCGTATTTATTGCTATATTTGGAGCAAATAATATATCAATGAAATTAAATCGTATTAAAATAGTATTAGTTGAAAAAGGATTTTCTCAGAAATGGCTTGCAGAGCAACTTGGGAAAAGTTTCAGTACTACCAATGCATATTGCTGTAATCGACAACAACCAAATTTGGAAACACTTTATAAAATATCACAATTATTATCTGTTGAAATGAAAGATTTAATTGTTGAGGATATAAAGAGAAATTGAAATGTTAAAAGAAATAGTTCTAAATACCGATAGTTTTATGTCATCCGTTCCTAAACAGGAACGAAAAAAATATGGGCAGTTTTTTACTAACGAAACTACCGCTATTTTTATGGCTTCACTTTTTAATTTTGATCTTTCTAAACCCAATATCAGCATATTGGATGCAGGTGCTGGCACAGGTATTTTGTCAACAGCAGTTATTGACAGATTAATTAGTGAAGGATACAATGGTAAAATTCATCTTACCTGTTATGAAACAGATAAACTTGTACTACCACTTCTAGAACTTAACTTAGAAATATTAAGTTCTAAATATGGTATTGATTATACTATTATTCACAAAAACTATATTACATCACAATCATTCGAAAGCAGATCATTATTTCCAGAAGAAAAGCATGAGTTCGACTATATTATAGGGAATCCTCCATATCTTAAAATAGCCAAAGATGCAGAGGAGGCAAAAGCCATGCCTAGTGTATGCTATGGTTCTCCTAACTTGTATTTTCTATTTTGGGCAATGGGTATTCATAACCTTAAACAAGAACATGAACTTGTGTATATTGTACCACGTTCATGGACATCTGGCGCTTATTTCAAAAAGTTTAGACAGTACTTATTTCAATATTGTGTCATTACAGATATGCATTTATTTGAAAGTAGAAACAAAGTTTTTGATGGAGAGTCAGTCCTGCAAGAAACCTTAATAATCAAAATAAAGAAATCAAATAAAAAACCAGAATATATCAATATTTCTTCTTCATCAACTTCTGACTTGAGAGATAAAGTAAACTTTAGAGCTTCATACGATACTGTAGTAGCTCAAAATCAGTTCGTTTATCTTATAACGAATGAAACTGAAGAAAAAACTTTGAATTTAATTAATCGTTTCAATAAGACTTTACCTGATCTTAATCTAAAGATGCAAACAGGAATAATCGTAGATTTTAGAACAAGGGAAGTACTTCGAAATGAGTTAGAAGAAGGAGCATATCCACTTTTATATTCTCAACATATCAAAAATGGACGAGTTATATGGCCATTAGGAAAAGAAGGTGAAGTCATAAAAACAGATAAAAAGGGATTTCTACAGGAAAACAGTGATTTCCTATTAGTTAAACGCTTTACTTCTAAAGAAGAAGAACGAAGATTACAATGTGGCATATTTTTAAAGCAAGAATATCAACAATTCTCATATATAAGTACACAAAACAAGATTAATTTTATAAAATGTGATTCACCTTGTATCACATATGGGCTTTATGTATTATTGAATTCCAGCCTGTATGATAGCTATTACAGAATCTTAAATGGATCTACACAAGTTAACTCTACCGAGATAAATCAAATTCCTTTTCCTGATAAAGATGTAATAGAAAAAATGGGTAAGGAATTGATGCATAAAGAATTATCAGTCATAAATTGTAATGAAATTTTAAATAAATGGATAAACTAGATATTGTAAAAAAATTATTAGCCAAGATTAAGATGCCAAATAGCCAGCAAAGTCCGCTTTGTTGTTATACTTTGTTGGCTTTAGCTAGATTAAAGCAAGAAACATCTTGGCATGAAGCAACAAATGAATGGACAAGAATCCATGATATTATAGTATTTACATCTGAGAATTACAGCAAAACATATGCTGAGAATTCCAGAGAAACAATAAGAAAACAAGCAATGCATCATTTTCGAACTGCTGCCCTTATTGAAGATAACGGCCAAGCTACTAATAGTCCCAACTATCGTTATCGTTTGACTTCAGAGTTTTTAAAGGTTATTCGCTCTTTGGAAGATAATAGTACTATTTCTGATGATAACTTAGAATTAAAGAAATTTATTAGTGAGCATGAAAGTTTATCTAGCATCTATGCCTCTAAAAAGCAGATCCAAAAAATGCCTGTAAAAATAAACGACATAGATTTTACATTCAGTCCTGGAAACCATAATAAACTTCAAAAGGCCATCATTGAAGAATTTGCACCTAGATTTGCGCACAATTCCACATGTTTATATGTAGGTGATACAATAGAAAAAGATTTAGTCAATAATAGTGATATTTTATCATCATTGGGCTTTGATATAACATTACATGATAAAATGCCTGATGTTGTATTATATAGAGAAGATAAAAATTGGTTATATTTTATAGAGGCTGTTACTTCTGTTGGACCTATGGAACCGAAAAGAATTTTGGAAATTGAGAATATGACTAAAAATGTTACGTCTGGAAAAATATTTGTTACAGCATTTCTTGATTTTTCCACATTCAAGAAATTTTCTGATAAATTAGCTTGGGAGACTGAAGTCTGGATAGCAGATATGCCAGAACACATGATTCATTTAAATGGAGATAGATTCTTAGGTCCACATAAAAAATAACATTTTTTATTTACTAACATAATATAAAATTATTAATCATGGAAAGAAATCCAACTGTACAACATTTGACTTGGTTCTTAGATCTTAGACGCTTTGGCCAACTAAATATTTCACCATCATATCAAAGAAGAAGCGTATGGAATCCCAAAGATAGAAAGTTATTTCTGGATACCATTTTTAAAAACTATCCAGCTCCTACTATATTCTTGCATAGAGATACAGATGAAAATGGTAGAACAGTATATAATGTCGTTGATGGGAAACAGCGTTTGGAGACTATATTCATGTTTATGGATAATGAAATAAGCCTCGACAAAAATTTTGGCGATACTAAATTCAATGGAAAGAAGTTTTCTGATCTACGACCGGAAGAAAAAAAGTTATTTTTCGACTATAAATTAGTAGTTGATTATATTGATAACGTACACGGTGAGAGCCTTAATAATATATTTGACCGTTTAAATAGAAATTCAAAGAATCTGAATGAACAAGAGCTAAGACATGCAAAATACTCGGGCTGGTTTATTCAATATGTGGAAGATGATTTATTGGATTCATTCTGGACAGAATATAAAATAAGTACACCTGCAAAAGCTAGAAGAATGAAGGACGTACAGTTCGTATCAGAACTATTGATTATTATACTTGAAAATAGAATTGCAGGTTTTAACCAAGACTATTTAGATGAAATATATGCCAAGTATGATAATGTCACAGAAGAGGATACTGATGAATCAGAAGTAGACATTGAAGGTTTAAAAGGAAAGGTAGGTTTCATAAAACAGTATATTAAAGATATGGAACGAGCTAATAATTGCATATCAAAATTTTTTACAGAAAATAAGGCTTTCTATATACTTTGGGCTGTTATTGCACTATCAGATAAAAAATCTCTAAATAATCCAGAAATTTCTGCTGAAAAATGTCTTGAATTCTTTAATAAAATAAAATCAGGAGTAACAAACGACAAAGAAATTGCAGATTATAATCAAGCATCAACTGGAGCAAATACAGACTTATCTCAAAGAGAAACACGCTACAATATAATTAGTAAATTATTCTTAAAATGAGAGTATCAAGTAGTATTGATAGTATTTATCAAAACAATGTAACTTTAGCGCAAGATTTAAAATCTTTTGTGGATACTCATATAATAAGTAATAAATATGAAAAATGGCATTATATTAGTAGAATAAAAAGTCTGGAAAGTTTTGCTCTAAAACTTGAAAGAGGAGGCATTTCTTCCTCATCTACTAGCCTTGATGATTTCTTTGCATGTACTATCGTTGTGGAGAATTCCACACAGATTGATAAAGCAAAGGATTTAGTAAATAAATTCTGTGACATTAAATGCAAAAGGCCAAATTCAAATGATTTCACGCATAAACAATCAAGTTCATTTGAATTTGATGATTTAAGGCTGTATGTAACAATTAAGGATGATGTAACTGTACCAAATGAACAAATAAAAAAAATTGTATTTGAAATACAAATTAAAACTTTTTTGTTCCATGCTTGGACTATTGCAGTTCATGACCTGACGTATAAGTCTGATGAAATCAATTGGGGAAAACAAAGAGTTGCATATCAAATCAGAGCTGTCCTTGAACAAGCAGAATGCGCAATTGCAGATATTTTAAACTTGTCAAAATTACCACAATTAGACAAAAACAATAAGGAAACAAAGGCCCTTAATAAAATTCTTAATGTATTTAAGAATCATTTTAACAAAATAGACCTTCCTTCCGACCTTGTAAGATTATGTAGCAATACATCTCTATTATTGAATCAGTTTGAAGTCAAAGAAAATCAGCTAGATGCTTTTCTTAAAGCTGAAACTTCCGCTGGAAGAGGAACAAAGATGTTAGGTTTGTCTCCATATCAAATAGTCCTTCTTGGAATTTTTTATCAATGTGAAGATAAATTACTCTCAGTTTTAATGGGAGAAGTTAAGCTTTCAATTAAAATTGTTATTACAAGAGAATTATTAGATTTTATACAGCCAGATATTCGTAAATTTATATTAGATAATTCAATACCAGGAATTATTGTTCTTGCGTGAATACATTAAATATCTCCTATTAAATAGATAAATTTAAACTTTTAATTATTATGGATAAAATAAATGCTATAAAATTAATTTCTACTCAAAAAGATGCTATAGAGCAAGTCAAAGATTTTAATATTTCAAGTAAAGAATTTAAAATATGGTATAATGAGACTAAAGTTGTTATAAAAAATATCTTTGGCATAAATTCCAACTTCTATAAAGAGTTTGATGCATTATCATTCTATCCTGGATCATGTCTTGTACCTATAGTTAATAACCATACCTATAAACCGACCACAGATGAACTTAAAAGTTTAGATCACTGTGATACTATGATGAATGCAATGATTAAAGAAATTGAAATATCCGACGATTTCGAAGAAAAAAATACTTTAACTCCTATTGATATTGTAATAAAGATTTGTTTGAATTTTCACAGAGCTATACTACAAATGAAAAAAAGACACGACAAGCGTACATCTATCGATATCAATGACGAATATGATGTTCAAGATATACTACATACTTTCTTAAAATTACATTTTGATGATATAAGACCGGAAGAATGGACTCCAAGTTATGCTGGTAGTGCTTCTAGAGTAGACTTTCTCCTTAAACAAGAAAAAATCATTATTGAAGTAAAAAAAACACGAACTAAATTAAGAGATAGAGAGGTGGGAGAACAATTAATTATTGATATAGATAGATATAAATCCCATCCCGATTGTGATACTTTAATTTGTTTTGTTTATGATCCAGACTCTTTCATTAATAATCCGGTTGGTCTTGAAAATGATCTAAATAGAAAAACTGATGAACTAAATGTCATAACGATAATATCACCTAAATAAATCTAATAGATAATCATATCAAACTATTATTTAATGTACAAACAATTGAAACGTTCTATCACAAACTATAGAAAAAAATTTAATAGTATGCGAAATTGGCTAACAATAATGAAATCCGCAATTATTGTTAGCGGGATTTTATTTGCCGTAGTTTTCTGTTGCATTGTTTTCGATGACACATATTTTTCATTTAGTTTTGATATTGATTCCAAGTTAGCCTCGGAATTTGGAGATTTTGTTGGTGGTTTTATTGGTACATTGTTTACCTTTCTTAGCATTCTTATTGTATCATATTCTATTTTACAGCAAACATGTGAAAACAGAAAGAATAATGTTAAAACGACTTTTTTTCAAATGATAGATTATCATTATAAGAATCTTGATCAGATAGAAATACCAAAGCCTGAGAGAAAAGACAAAATAGAAAAAGGAAAACGTGGTTTTGTATCATATAAAATACAGATAAACCGCCTGTTGCAGGCATTATATGAAATTAATAAAAAGAACGATTTAAATTTAAATGCACACGATATTGCTTGTATTTCCTATTTAGTATTCTATTATGGGCTATCAGACTCTTGGAGTGATTTCTTTGAAGAGAAAATACAATGTTATGATTGTAGAAAAACTATCATAAAAGAATTGCTGGAACTTTCAAAAAACAACCCAGAAAAACGTTTGTGCCAAGCTAATCACACTATCTTAAGTGCCTATTTCAGAAATATGTATAATGCCATTAATTTGGTTGATAGTGAAAATGAATTCACGGATAAAGAGAAAGAAGAATTGATAAAAACTTATAGAGCACAGCTCTCAAATCCTGAACTTTATATTCTTTTCTTCAATGTTATTTCTCCCTTTGGCAAAAAATGGCGTGAAAAGAATTTTATATGTAAATACAAACTATTGAAAAATATACCATATAATTATTTAGATGGATATAATCCTAAACTATATTTTGATATGACTTACGAGTTTGATGAAATCAATTGTTCAACAGACAACGATAATTTCCCTAATGAACCTCCACATAAATTGAAGAGTAGCAATACTTTTCAAACCAAAAAGCGAAAACATAAATTTGGATTTTCTTTTTTCCTTGGTCTTTTCTATAAATAGACAATATAACCTATAAGACTTTCAACCAAAGAACTATCTATTAATATTTGAAAATTTTATATTCTCTGAGTTCAGTTCTACTAGTTTTTCGGGATATAGCCATTGGATTTTTTAATATTATGTGATAAATATCAAGATTATATAGAGTTAATAATAATATTATATGCATCTTTAGAAAACACTAATTTTTATGTTAGAATGAACTATAACAGTATCACATAGTTTACTTTAATAATTTAACTCTATTTTATTCCTTCCTCATCATTCATATCATATCCATAAACTTTGTGTTAAAACGTTTAAGAATAGTTTACTGATTATAAAATATTAGTGCATACCATTATTTCATTTCTTACAGCAAATATCGCCCTTTGCCACTGACTGTGCAAGGCGGCCCTGTCGGGCTGGTTGGCTGGAAAAAAATCATCCTCGCTACGCTCCGGTATTTTCTTCCGCCAAGCCTTGCACCGGTCATTGGCAAAGAACAGCCGGGCCAGTAAGAAATTGAAATACTGGCTCCACGGAGCCGGTCATGTCTAATTTAAATAAAAGAATATGACTGAAGAAGTTGGAAAGAAGGTATGCGAAGGTACAGTAGCAGACCTCATGAAGGACAAGACCGGAAAACAGACGGTTATCACGTTGACAAGAAAGAATGCTTACCGAGTGAAGAAAATCAGAGAACAAGGGACGGATGACGAAGCCGTCCTTTTTCATTTCCGTAAACGCTGTACGGGAATGGGCTCCTATGTACACACCATCGAAGCGGCAGACGGAGAAACAGAACTTCATCCGTCTGAATTTGAAAAATGGGAAGCTGTGGAATTCCTGTATCCCGGCTATCTGGAAGACCTGCTTGATGCTGCATACAACGCATACAGATGGAGTTCCTTCGAACCTGAAGCAAGGGCGGAAACAGACATCATGCAATATGAAAAACAACTTGTAGAGGATCTGAAACAGATTCCGGAAGAAAAGCAGAACGAGTATGTCAGTGCATACCATAGCAAATTCTCTGCCTTGCTGGGCAGTCTCTCACGATGTGCCAGTCCGATGGTGACAGGCCCTGCCAAATTCAACTGCCAGCGCAACAACAAGGCCTTGGATGCATACCAGAACAGATTTGATGAATTTCATGACTGGCGTAACCGCTTCAAGGCTGCCATGGAAAGGATGAAAGAGGCTGCCAAACCGGAAGAACAGAAGCAGGAAGAGGCATGGAACCGCCTGAAGCGTGACATTGCAAGCAGCGCACAGACCATTCATGATATTGATACCGGTAAAGCAAGAGGATACAGCCGTACCTTGTTTGTCAGCAGTATCCTTAATAAGGTAAGCACCTATGCAGGAAAAGGGGAAGTGGAAATCGTACAGAAAGCGGTAGATTTCATTACAGACTTCAATGCGCAATGCAAGAAACCGGTTATCACTCCGCGGAACCGTTTCTTCCAACTGCCGGAAATGGCACGCCAGGCCAGACTGAAACTTCAGGAAATCAGAGAACGGGAAAACCGTGAACTGAAATTTGAAGGCGGAACGCTGGTATGGAACTATGAGGCAGACCGTCTGCAAATCCAGTTTGACAATATTCCGGATGACCAGAGGCGCAAGGAACTGAAATCATACGGTTTCAAATGGTCGCCGAGATACCAGGCATGGCAACGGCAACTTACACAGAATGCCGTATATGCAGTCAAAAGAGTGTTGAACCTTCAAAACCTATAAGACATGAAAGACCGATTGAAATATGTAATCGATTCCCGCTACTTCGACGGAACATGCCTGACAAGTATGAGTGACGGATTCCACAATGACTATGGTGGGGAAACAATCGAAGAACTGCACATACGGGAAAACAATCCCTATCTGAAAGCCGTAACACCTTCTGATATAGACAAGAAGCTGCGGCTATACAATCAGTCCCTGTCCGAACCGTTCAAGGAAATTACCGAAGAAGACTACTATGACTTGCTGGATGTACTGCCACCCTTGCGCATGAGACAAAACTCGTTCTTTGTGGGAGAACCGTATTACGGAAATATGTACTCTTTCTGCTTTACCCGTCAAGGAAGATATTTCAAGGGTCTGCGCTCCGTACTTACTCCGCAATCCGAACTGGACAGTCAGATAGACCGTCACATGGAAATCATCAACCGGAAAGCCGTAATCTCAAAAGAGGAAACAAGCAAAACAATCAGCGGAACCAGACTCATTCCCTATTATTTTTCACTGGACGGAAAACAGCCCGTATTCATCTGTAACCTTGTCATCCAATCAGATTCCAGACAAGCAAGGACGGACATGGCGAATACCCTGAAAAGTCTTCGCCGGAACCATTATCAGTTCTATAAAGGAAAAGGACAGTACGAAACTCCGGACGAACTGATAGACCATGTATCCGGAAAGAAGCTCACCCTTGTTTCCGACGGACATTTCTTTCAATATCCTCCCGGCAGGGAATCCGCAACTTTCATCGGACATATCAAGGAGACATCAGAGGAATTTCTTTTCCGGATTTATGACCGTGGATATTTCCTATATCTCCTAAAAAGATTGAGGACCGTGAAAAAGGAGTCTGCATAGAAACAAATAAATATCAAATCATAACATTTGGGGGAATGCGGTAGAATGACTGCCGTATTCCCTCATAAAAACAATACAAGTATGAACAAATCGAACACTCTATACTGGAAAACAGCCACAGATCCGGCTGAACGCATTGAGGTCAGACTCGTCCTGAACAGTTATATCGACAATGACAATCTGTATGTAGGACTTGAATCCCGGTCTAAGGAGAATCCGGAATGCTGGAAATCCTACACGGACATCACCGTCAACCTCAATTCCCTTCCCCCGTTCCATGCCTATGTGGACAACCGGGACTGCAACAGACATGTACATGATTTCCTGACCAGTAACAGAATAGCGGAGCCTGCCGGATTTGAATATCAGGGATTCAGAATGTTCCGCTTCAATCCTGATCGGTTGAAGGAACTCGTCCCCGAACAGTTCAAGACAATCAGCGCCAAACTGCCACCACAGGATGACATGATAAAGGACATCATCTATCAGGAAAGACGTTTCCCTTTGAGAACTGTTCAAGACAATCACGGAATATATCTTGTTTCGAGCAAGGAACTGGAAGAATCTTTAATCGAAGGAGTACGGAACCTGGATGCTGCGGCAAATGAACTGCTGGATGGCATCTGCCTGTTCTGCTCCACACAGGAACTGCGCTATCTTACGGATGCAGAACTGATAGAAACAATCTACGCACAATAAAAAGGAGGAACAAATATGAAAACCGGAGACATTGTATTTCTGAAACGTCCCTATAAGGGATACCGTGCCGTCGAACTGATGGAAAGACTGGAATGCCGCTGGCTGGTCAGGATTGTCGAGAGCGGTCTTGAACTGGAGGTATATGAAGATGAACTTATATCAGAATTTTAATACGGACAAAGTGTTATGGAAAAATATCAGTTTGCATTCCATTCGGAAATAATCGGCTATACCTCTCCTCATATCGGCGAGGTCAGAAAAGCCATACACAGAAAAGTGGAAAAGGAAAAGTCTGCCGCCATAAAGAATGATATTGAACTGCACATGTACAAGGTGCATGACGGCATACCGGTTCTCCTTAACACCTGCTACCTGTATGATGAAAAAGGATGTATGGTACACGGAAGTATCAAAGGAACCAAGGATTATTTGCTTGAGACATGGAGATACCATACAAACAGACATTCCAAAGGTTTCAGTTCCACAAGAATCAGGCCCTGCACGACAAGCAGGGCTTTTTCGTTTGTATAACTCTTAAAATCAGGAATCATGAACCAGACATTACAACTTACAAACTATATTCCACAGTATGTAAGCCTCTACTACGTGGACTACCGGGATGACCTTGATGAGCATGAAGACATCCAGGAGGAATGCATCCGTTCCAACAATATGGAAAAACTCTATGAAAAGGCATACGAATGGTATGAGGAACAGGAAAGCTCAAACATGCACGACTATCTGGAGGAGACAAGAAAGAACATGGAAGCGGACAATTTAGCCGGAGAGTTTGAAGAGCATGAAGATGAAATCAGGGAACTTATCTACGACCGGAACGATTCCGACCCGGTAAAGGACCTGATACGCAACTCGTCCGTCACTAATTTCTTCTATTCGCTTGGAGTGGAAATCAGCGGATATCTGACCGGTTGTTCACTGCGGGGAGAATCAGTCGCCATGGCCTGCCATAAGGTACGTCGCGCACTGCATCTGAAAAAGGGGCAGTTTGACGAGAAGATTGAAGAACTGGTAGAGAATGCCACATACGGCGGAGAACTGCGCATCTACTTCAACGCCATGTTTGACAGGCTCATCAGCAAAGACCCTGAGAACGATTTCAAAAGCATCCGTTTCCACGGGAATGTAGTGGTAGCCATTGCCGACAGCCGGAACGGTTCCGGACATCATGTACGGATTCCGCTGGACATCACTTTCCCTTTCCGAAGGGAGAACCTGTTTGTCGATTCACAGGTACACTATTCCTATGCCAATGAAGTCTGCGGCATGACCAATGACTGGTGTGATTCCACAAAATGGGAAACGGGCATGATACCTTTTACCGGATCTGTCCGAAAAAGCCGGATGGCTGAATACAAGAAACAGGAAGCCGCTTATGAGCAGACATTCCGAGACGGGAAATGCACCTTCGGTGACATGAACTACAAACGCCACCGTGACGTGCGATATTCGAATGAATATCCTGCCGGATGCAGATGCCCTCATTGCGGTACTTTCTGGATTGACTGAAAAAACATTTACCAACCAATAATTTCAAACGATATGAAAATCTGCTGTTCACAAGAGTATTACGACAAGGTCGTACAGTATGCAAAATCCATCAATGACAAGACCCTGGAAAACTGTCTTGAACGTCTCAAACAATGGGAGAAGAACGAGAACCGTCCATGCGAAATCGAACTTTATTACGACCATGCGCCGTATTCGTTCGGATTCTGCGAACGTTATCCGGACGGGAATACAGGCATTGTCGGAGGATTGCTGTATCATGGAAATCCAGACGAGTCCTTTGCCGTCATCATGGAACGTTTCCACGGATGGAGCATACATACCTGACATATATGCGACAGTCTGTATTGGGGAGCCTCATGCAATATGGGGTTCCCTTTTTTTATGGCGGAGACATGATGACAGCATCCTCATTTCTTGCTGCAAAAATAGCTGTTTGCCACGCAACTCCCGCAAGGCGGCCCTGCCGGGCTGGTTGTCTGGAAAAAAATCATCCTCGCTTCGCTCCGGTATTTTTTTCCGCCAAGCCTTGCAGGGATGCGGGCAAACAGACAACAGGGACAACAAGAAATAAGAATGCCTGTACTTTACAGGCAGACAATGTATAACAATAAATATCAGAAGTCATGATTACAGACCAGAAGACACAGAACAGGCTTCACGCGGATATCGGAACGGAACTGTTCTCCATCAGACAAAGGAAGGAAGCCGTCACAAGGATGCTAGACATTCTGAAAGAGACTCCGGAATACCTACAGGTTATGAACCATATACCGGCTTATGCCATGGATGACGATACGTCAGAATGGTGGAAATCGGAAGAATCGGAAAATTTCATGAACTCACTCCTGGAAGTGATGGAAAGCTATACTCCGGACGGATACAGGTTCGGACCGAAATCCGGCACGGCCGACCTTTACGGCTACTGGGAAAGCAAGACCGGGCGGACAACCCTCTTCCATCTGCTTTTCAGTCTGGAAAGCGGATATGAATGGGGAAAAGGTCTTTCCCATGAGAAAACGGACGCATTCTACAAAGAAATAAAAGAGAAATTTCATGGAGAGGGATTCGACACGGACAGAACCGGCTGTACATCACAGGCCATGTATCTTATAAAAGGAAAGACACGCCTGTACGTGCATCCGATGGAAATAAGCGGCTACTGTGAAACACTGCATATCCCACAGATTACAGCCATACTGAAAAAAGGAGGCCGTACGTTTCGTCTTGTAAAGGATACGATAGCTGAAGAGGTGTATTCCTTCACCGATGAAGAAGAAATGGAATATTACCGTGCCAGATACGGAACCTGCATCCACCGGAATATACTGGATGCCTTCAGCAACCGCCGGGCAGGGAAAGAGGACATACTTTCCATGATGGCATCACGGATAAATGTGGCGACGACATCACATCTCCACGGTATCGGATATGATTCGCCTGCATACAGGTTTGTGCATGAGGCATACGACAGACTGGTAAACAACGGAAAGCTGAAGGAGAATGTCCGGAAAATCGGTTGCTGCAACATCACAATGGCCATTTCAAATACCAACGCAATATGAGGCTGAATTACAATGACATGCTGCTTCTGGCAATATGGGAATACAACAGGAGACAGGACGAGGATCTGACCCTGGAATTGTTTCAAGAAACATTCGGACAGGTTCCCGGCGCACATTTCCATGACAAATGGGTGCATTATTACAACAAGAACCTGCTGATGATGGCCGCCTATTTCAGGGGTGAGGAAGAAAACGGCCAGAAATTCTGTGATATGATCACCCGACAGGTTGAACGCTATACACAAAACAGGAGGAGAACAGGATGAATACAAAGATACGATATGACCTTGACAGTCTTGAACTGGCAAACGGTGACTTCGGATATCCCATTACAGAAGAGGAAGTACGGAAAGTGAACCGTATGCTGGAACTGATGGAGAATGTCCGAAGCAGACAGATGTGCCCGACAGAAGGAGACTGCGTGGAATTTGTCTCACGTTCGGGTGACTATTTCGGAAAAGCTCATATAGAACGGATAACAGGAAAATATGCGGATATATGCCTGATACCGGAAACGGTATTCTGTTTCGATGACATGGGAAAAGCCGCCTATGATACCACCGGAAGTCCCTGGACGCAGGTCAATATCCGGAACATGAAACCCGCAGGTACTGAAATCCGCATATTCAGGACATGGGGATTCGGGAAGCGCAGCAGTACGGGCAGTCTAAGGTTCGATGCTCCGGTCAGGAAATGGGAATACAGAGAACCGAATCCGTTGTATGACGGTTACACCACCCGTAACTGGTGCCGCTATCATATCATGAAACACCGGGACAGGGAAAGGACAGGCGAATACACCTTCCGCAGCGATTCATTTACGCTGTACAGCCGGAGCGAGCTGGACGAGCTGGCCGCAATCCTGAAAGGCAGACTCTACAAGGGAATCCTGCCTGACTCTCTTGTACTTTGGGGATACCGCATGGATATTAAGGAAATATCACGTGAGCAGTGGAACGGTATGGGACAGCACGGACAAATCCGCATGAAATTCATGGGATACGGTCCGGTCAGAATCCACACGGACAATGAAAACCATACCGTAACAGTATACAGAATCAACGACAGTCTATAACCATTTATAAAATAAAGGAATATGGCACGATATGAAATCTCCAACGAAGTCAGGCCGCTCGACAGGCTCATCACAGGCTTTACCTCCTCATGCGGCTATGAAATACAGACCGTATTCAACGACCTGCTGCGTTTCATCATCCATGGCTTCTCTCCGGGAGCACCGCCAATAAGCAACTGGAAATACAAGCGTCAGCAGAACACCTCGTTCATGGAAATGACAGCCGAATGGACACGTATCATGCAGAAACAAATCGGCAGGTCGGGCTGGTTCGACGCTTTCGGTGAACTCCACATGGCTTACTGCTCAAAACCGGGACAGCAGGCAAACGGACAGTTCTTCACGCCGTCACATATCTGTGAACTCATGGTCATGTGCGCGGCAGGTAAAAAAGAGACCGGACAGAAGATGGGAGACCCTACATGCGGCAGCGGAAGACTCCTGCTGGCATACCATGCGCACAATCCGGGAACCTATTTGGTCGGAGAAGACATCAGCCGGACCTGCTGCATGATGACCGTATGCAACATGCTCGTCCACGGATGTGTCGGGGAAGTGATCTGTCATGACAGTCTCCAGCCGAAGGCATTCACCGACGGATGGAAAGTCAACCAGGCTCTGCCCTTAACGGGAATACCTTCTATAAGACGCATGAAGGAAGAGGAATACAGGAATCCTCTTCCGGAAAATATCGGACGCTTCAAAGAGGCAGTCCGTATCATCAACCTATTGGACAAATAATTACCAACCATTTAAAAAATATAATTATGGAAGCTTTAGCAACATTGAACAATCAGAGACAGTTTGATTTCCAGAACAACGGAATCGAAGTAATGGACCTTGAAACACTACAGCGTACCTACAAGGAGAACGACATCTACGGCAATCCGGTCAGGGGTATCTACCACTACCAGGTCATCCAGCGCATGACGGACATCTGCCGCCGTCACAACCTTAACTATGAGGTGGAGGAAATCTTCGCCGCCCAGAACAAGAACCGGACACAGCCCGGAGTGGTCATCCTGCCGCAGGTGGAACAGACCTATGGAGAGAAGGCGGTAGAGGCACATGTACTGCGCAGAATATTCACCACCATCCGTATTCTGAACGGAGATACCGATGAACTGACAACCACACTCGTGGTAGCCTACCATCAGGACGGTATCCAGGCGGCAATAGGTCCCTGCGTACGTATCTGCCACAACCAGTGTATCCTTTCACCCGAACGAAGCGTTGCCAACTACGGCAAGGACAAGGTGACTACCGAGGAACTGTTCGGAAAGGTGGATGACTGGATGCGGAATTTTGAGCGTGACATGGATGCGGACAGAAGCCGAATCCAAAGGCTCAAGGAAAAGGTGTTGACACTCGGTGAATTGTACATGATCATCGGTATGCTGACGGCTCTGCGTGTATCCCATGACAGTGCAGACAAAAGACTGGCATCACAGGTGGACACCTATCCACTTAACCAGGGACAGATTTCCGTGTTTACGGAAGAACTGCTCAAACTCTCACTTGAACAGCCACGCATTACAGCGTGGGATGTCTACAATGTAGCGACAGAAATCTACAAGCCTGGAAAGACTGATTTTCCTGCCATGATTCCACAGAACGGAGCAATGGCCGATTTCCTGCTTTCATATAACCAGAATTAGAACATGAAACCGAATACGACAGACCCGGTTCTGTCACCAGCGGAATCGGGCTTTGTCATTTATCAACCCGAATAATCAGATAAGATATGGCAGCAAGTAACAGAATAAAGGCTGAAATGTATATCCTTTTCAGCTGCAATGCATGGCCTGAATACAGTTCATTCGAGCCGAAGGCGGCCTTCTCCTTCATAGAGAATACATAATAAGATTGGTAGGTTGCAAAAATAAATTCAATTTGGGAATTATATCTGTATGAAGCATTAATCAAAATGAACTATTTTAAATAAAGATACTATCTTGGATTACAAATATGATTATGCGAGTTTTTTTCACGGAAAGCAAAACATAGAGATTAGAAAATTTGTTATTTTAATCACACTAATATATTTTTGTATCCAAATTGAGGCTTATATGATAGAATCATTCACTGTAAAAAACTATAGAAGCTATCGTGATAGAACGGAGTTATCATTTGTAGCTTCAAAGAAAGAAGGCAATAAATCAAAAGATTTGCCGCCTGTTTGGTATAAAGAAATAAATGGTAAGCGTATATTACGTTTACTTTTATGTGTAGGTTTAAATGGAACTGGTAAATCTAAAATGTTTTCAGCTCTAAATTATTTGCGAATGATAGCAACTGCAAAGCCGCAAAAGCCATCTGATAAACCAGAATACAGACCATTCCTATTGGATAATTTTTCTAGAACACAACCTACTGAGCTTTCACTAACATATTATATTGATGATGTTTGTTTCAATTATAATGTAAAAATATCATCTGAATGTATTGAAGAGGAAGAACTTAAATTAATTCAATCACGAAGTTCTCGTATATTTTACAGACATCACGATAAAGAATTAGATAAAGTTATAATAAATTTTGGTAATGCATGTGATTTGTCTAAATTAGACCAGCATGATTTGGAAGTAAATACCCTTGCTAATGCTAGTGTACTTTCAACTTTCGGATCGCTGAATTTAGAGAGTTCTATTTTATCTAAAAATTTGAATTATTTCGAGAATCGCATAAGTATGGTTCACAAGTCGGATAAAAGTTTAGCAGATAAACTTCAAACTGGAGATTCTGAAAAAGATAAAGTTTTGAAGAAATTACTTTTACGATTATTAGATGATGTAGGAACAAATATTTGTGATTATGTTATAGAAGAGGCTAGTTTAGATATAACACAACTCAAAGCAAACGGGGCACCAGATATTGTAATTAAGGCTATGATGGAGCAATATCCATCAGGAATTATTACTCATAAAAATTTGCGGTTTATCCATTCAACAAAAGAAGGGAAAAGTGGGTTAGATTTTGAATTAGAATCTTTGGGCACAAAAAACATTATAAGATTACTAGTAGTATTATATGACGTGATCATTGGTGAAAAAACTACTTGTATAGATGAAATAGAATATGGTATACATACTAAAGCACTTGCTTTTATTTTAAAGATGTATTTAACTATAGCCGAAAATTGTCAACTTATAGTAGCTACACATGATTTATCCTTACTTAATGCTGATTTTTTAAGAAGAGATGCAGTACGTTTATTTGAAAAAGACGAATATGGTTCTACTAGCGTTCGACGTAGAGACTATTTACATAACACAATAAGCTTTTATAAAACTTACGAGAAGGAAGTTTTTCCTCAAATAGATGAACTTATGAACAAAATAGATATGTTTCTTAAGTATAAGGACGATATTGAGAAAAATTTTTAACAACGTCAGGATGACGATAATATTAAGAGCTTCAACATGGAGCTCTTTTTTTATTGTATACAGCCGATTATTGAGTAATTTATCACGGAAAACATTATTTACTATCATACAGAAAAGAAACAAACGTTAGTTTTGCGTGTTTTTTCCACGGAATAATTTGGATTCTACATAATAAAAAAATATATTTGCATCGTGAACTCGAATTTAAGACCCTGGCTAATGGACCAGAGAGTTCACATTTTTATTATGTATAGAATATTTATTTCGCATTCATGGTCGTATTCAAAGGATTATGATAAGATAGAATCTTTTCTTCATCAAGAAGGAGTTACTTTTTACAATCATTCTGTTCCCAAAGATAATCCTATACATACAAATGGAACAGATAAACAATTATCAGATGCAATAGAAGCAAAAGTTAAAGGGTGTAGCTGTGTTATAATTCTTGCTGGTGTATATGCTACTTATAGCAAATGGATTAATAAAGAAATCACAATGGCAAAAAAATACAATAAACCAATAATTGCAGTTCAGCCATGGGGGGCAGAACGTACTTCTTCTGTAGTAAAAGAAGCTGCAACAGTTATTGTCGGTTGGAATGCAAAATCTGTTGCTGATGCGGTTCGTAAATATGCTATTTATCAAACACTTTAATTCTTTAGCTACATGAAAAAAGCATTGTTAATTGGGATCAATGATTATCCTGATGGAAATGAGCTGACGGGATGTATAGAAGATATTAATAATGTCAGAGCCGCAATTGAACGAAATGGAGATGATTCTCCGAATTTCGGCATTAAGATGATGCCTAATGTCCAAACTTCACAAGAAGCAATGGAGGCTATTAAGCAACTTTTTGTAGGAGATAATGAAACATCTCTTTTATATTTCTCTGGGCACGGTTATGCAAATAACACTGGGGCAGAGATAGTTATGCCACAAGATATTTCAATAAAAGGCCAATATTATACAGGTATACAGATGTCAACGATAATGAATATCGTCAATCAATCCCATGTCCGTAATAAAGTTATAATCTTGGATTGCTGTCATTCTGGGAATATGGGGAAATATAATCTTCAAGATGCTGGTAGTGTTTTGAATACGGGGGTCTCCATTTTAACAGCTTGTCGTGACGATGAGGTTGCTATGGAAGCTGGTGGTCATGGCCTTTTTACCGAGTTACTGTGTGCTGGACTTAATGGTGGTGCATCTGATTTCTGTGGTAATATTACTATCGGTGGTGTGTATGCATATATCGATCGTTCATTTGGACCATGGGATCAAAGACCTGTATTTAAAACAAACGTTACAGAATTCGCACCACTGCGTAAAGTTGAACCACAAGTACCTCTATCGGTTATTCGTGAACTTACAAATCTATTTATAGATCCTAATGAACATATGGATTTAGACCCATCTTTTGAGGACACAAATAATCCATCAGTACATCATGAATATGTCCTCCCTTATGCTAATGCAAACAATGTCAGAAAATTTAAATTACTGCAAAAGTTACAAAGTATAGGGTTTGTTAAACCTATAGACGAAGAGTTTATGTATTTTGCAGCAATGCATAGTACTGGATGTCAATTAACGGAATTAGGGAAATATTATTGGCGACTAGTAAAAGAAGGAAGAATTTAATATGGAATATTTTAGTGAGTCATATTTTCGTAATATAACAAACAACATCTCGCTTAATGAGCAACGTACATATAGCGAGAGAGTTCAAGAAGCACCTCTTAATAAACAGTTTGATATATTTCTTTCGTATAATATTTCTGATTTGAATGTTGTAAAAGGTATATATTACGTTCTATCAAAAATGGGCTTTAAGGTCTATCTTGACTGCATGGTTGATCCTGATATGAAAAGGGATGAAACTGATAAAAGTACAGCTGAAAAGTTACAGAATAGACTTAAGCATAGCACATCTTTAATTTATGCTCAATCTTCAGAAGCAGGGAAAAGCAATTGGATGCCATGGGAACTAGGTGTTGTAGACGGACATACAGGCAAATGCATGATTATGCCTGTTACAAAAGAAGCCAAACCCGTAACTCCTCGACGTGAATATTTACTTCTTTATCCTTACATCAAGCCTTATGGAATTGAAGAAAAAATGAAAGTTTTCTCAGATTTATATTCATTTACTGGAGAAGATCTCGTTTCATATATACGGAAATAATTTGATGGTGTCAAGCAGGGTTGTCTCGACTGCATAATTTGAGATAATTAAATAGAAGAAAAACATGGCAACAAATCCACCGTCTGGTGATGGACATCGTAATGGGGCAGTAAAAAATCGCTCACAAGTTTTTAATCCCAAAACAGCCCAATGGGTAAAAAGGGACAAAAGTACTGGACAATTTATAGATGTCAAACAGGATGGCACACCTTTTAAGGGTGTAACTAAAGAAAAAAAGTAAGGGAAACCTTACTTTTTTCTTTAGCTTGATCAATTAATTCAATAGAAACCATTTCGTTCCATTTGTCTATGTTGTTTTCTGATATAATTTTTGGAAGTTTCCTTCATTTTTTACAAATTAAATTTGATAATAGTATTATTTTTATTCTAAGATATACAACAATTTATATTCATCTTTTCTTCTCCTTTCTATTGACGGAATCTTCTTTCCCTTATAGTGACAATATCGTATAAAGTCCGAATAAATGTCCCGGTTACCGGCTTCCAGTTTCCTTATCAACGTGCTTTTGGGCATCCTGCCATAACCGAGCAACCTATATGGTCCCATCTGATAAGCAAGACAGGCTATCAGCAGCGAGTCCTTTCCCAGATGACGGAACAATGCACACATTTCCTTCAGGTCTTTTCTCAGAATACTGTCTCCCTCACTTTCTGTCAGCCTGGCGGGAAACTTTTCCCCTTTTCTGATACGGTGACCATATGCAACATACGGATGATATTCCGGACCATGCCATCCTTCATATTTCTTGATACACCTGACAGCCGTTTCCCAACGTGAGTCTTCCACATTCTCCTGTGCACGCAAAGAAGTTACCGTCATGGCCAGTACCACCAATGGCAGTACTGACCCTAGAAGTCTTACGGTTATTATAAGGCACCTCCTTCCTGAACTGACAATGAATCTTCCACAGTACCTGTTTCTTCATCACCTGCATCGTTGAAGTCAAATTCCATTTCTGTCATGTTTCCCCAATTGTCTTCGACAACGACAATGAAGTTCTGCGCCTCGTCACATAGTGAAGTATAATACAGCCTGAACTTCCTGTTCTCCAGCAGATAACGGTCATTCGGCTTGAATTCAAGACCGTCGTCCAGTTTCAGGGAACCTTCCCCGTCATACTGGAAATAACGGATCGTATAGACCGTACCGTCAAAATCGCCCTCACTTTTGAGTTCACATCGTATTTCCGCCGTTTCATTCCTGTTCAGTTCCTTGGGAACTGGCATTGTTTCCACGGTAAACGGATAACTCTGCTGGATTTCCAGCTCGGATTCGCACGAGGTCAGTACAAGACTGACCAGACCTATGCAGAACATGGCAATTTTGCCTGCCAGCCCAAATCCTTTTCTTATATTCTTTTCTGTCTTCATTTGTTTTCCTTTGTTTTTGTCAGATATTCATTCAAGTCCTTAAATCCATCATACAGACCGGAACAGTCCATAACCTTATTCCCGAAATGTATGTTCAAAGTCTCCAGTGCGGTAATCCCGGTCCGGTCACGGTCAAGAAAGCACCAGATTTTGCCGTAACCCTCCAGAACGGCATACGACCGTTCCAGATTGGATACAGAGTTCAGCACCAGGCAGTCCTCGTCCTTCACAGTCCGCAATGCCAATGCCGAAAGAAAATCCACAAATCCTTCAAACACACAGCACGTATCCTGTTTTTTTCCGGACAGGGACACACAGGAAATGTCCTTGGGAGAGATGCATCCCTTGAATATCGGATTACGGAGTTCATAACCGCCGCTCCGGTTCATGAAGCCTATGGCAAAATACCGTTTGCCCCGTATTCCGTATGCCACTTCCTTGCAGAATCTCCCGGCTACGGCCGGATCAATGCCTCTCTCTTTCAGGTAGCCTTTCAATGCCTCATGACTCAGTTCCGTCACTTTCACGTCCTCGAATCTGGAAACGCGGGGTATCTTCTTACGTTCCTGTAAAGGCCGGAGGGGAAGGATGCCGGATTTCCCTGAAAGGAACTCCAGCTGCTCCATGAAACCGGTACTTCCGGTCAGTTCTCCGGCAAGATGGAAGATGTCACCTCCCTTTCCGAGGCCAAAATCAAACCAGACATTCCGCTGCGTATCCACCTTGAAGGATGCGGTTCTCTCATTTCTGAAAGGGGATCTGAACCAGACATCATTTCCTTTACGGGATACCGGTACATACCCCAGATTTTCAAGAAAACCGACAAGGGAAATCTGTCTAATCTGTTCCAGTTCCATAACCCGCTAATTTATCATAAAACGAATGCCGATTCCATATTGGGTATGGCAATGTCCGAGACTTCCGCCCCACAGGAAACGCTCACGCAAGGAAGCCGTCAATGCCACACGGTCGGCAAGGTACAGTTCCATCTCCAGCGTCAGGGCACAGCCGTACACAAAGGCATCGCCGTTTTTCAGAGTGGCCCCGTCATAGAGTTTTTTATCGGACCAGTTTACCGTCTCATATCCGGCCAGTGCCGATCCTCCAAGATTGAGGAAGAACACTTTTCCCGCATCGGAAAGGAAATTCAGGTAATATCCGCCTTCTGCCGTAAACTGCGCCGAAGGGATGGTCACATGACGGTAACCGTGTTTCATATGCAGGTATTCCGCTCCATATACCCATTTGTTCCCGCCTTTGGCATAGCTTGAAAGTGTCATTCCCATATAGTATCCGTTATCGGAAGCCATACCTCCACGCATTTCCACACCCTGCATCCTTGGCAGAATCCGCTGGGCGTCTGCCTGCCCTACGGAAAGGACAAACAGCAATGCCAGCATATACAATACTTTTGTTCTCATCGTACCTTCAGTTCGTTGATGGTTTCCGCACGCACCAGGTCTTCGTTGACCACCTCAAAACTCTGGTGACGGCCGCCCTGTTTCTCATACATCTCCACAACCAGTTTCTTGTCGTCCGGTATCGTAAACTTGGGAAGGGCAAATACCGTGCATTCTGAATCCCTGCCGTTTACACGTGTCACATAATTATAGGCACGCAGCGGATAAATCACCTGCTCCTGCATGGCCGTACGCTTCATCACCTTTTTGTCCACCACCTTGAACGTAATGAAATCCACGTCAAAGGGCACATTCGAGGAGTTCTTTACCTGGGTATGGAAATAAAGCAGGTCATTATGGGTGTACAGCCCTTTGAGCAGATACTGGATACCGAAACGCTTGCAGCCGATATGACGGATACGGCGCTTGTCATTCTCATACACGGATTTCATGATAAGACGTACCAGACGGGGTGACTCGTTATCCAGCTCGGTCAGATAGATTTCCATGGCATTGTTGGGACGGTTCACCGATTCTCCGTCATGGATGAAATCACACATCTCCACATTCAGCAGTAACGGCTCATCGGCATACTTCACGTTGAAGGTATAGAAGTTCCCGTCTTCGGTTATTACAGACATATTGGTCTCCTCCCTGAAATTGCGTGTCGTGGCCTTTACTCGGATTACATTCTCGGCACCGTCGGCCTTGCCGGCTATCAGGTTTGTAGAACCAAGATCCACATACTTGACCGGAGCAGGGAAAATGACATGGACGGTCTTGTCATACGTTATTTCCAGTCCGTGCGGCGGAATCATCTGGCTGAAACCGATCTTGCGGGTCAGACCCTCATAATAATCACCGCTACTCTGCTGCGCCCAGGCAGCCGATACGCCCAGTAAAAGGGCAAACATCATCAGAATCTTCTTCATGTGTTTTTGTTTAATGGTTGTCTTTTCTTTCATAGTTTCCTGTATTTCATTTCTCCCGTGAATGGAGCAGTACCCGGTGTCCGGCCTTCAAAGTAATCTTTACCGTACGCATCCGTTTGGATATGTACTGGGAAACGCCCTGTATCACACCTTTTCCCAAATCTGAGGCAATCTGCGCCCCGGCATCAGTGGAAATGTTGATGCTGCTGTTCATCGAGGTTCCCATGTTGGCGGCAATCTCTCTGGCAGCGTCATATTCCAGTGAACCCGGCACCAGGATTCCCTGCTGTCCATCCAGATCATAGACTTCCAGCTCCACAGGCAGGATAGTTCCCTTGTATTCCACGGCATTGACCATGATTTCCAGCCGTTCACCCTGTATGCGTGTGCCACCTACCAGTACGGTTCCTTTCGGTATGAAACGTCCGGCAACAGACATGGGCTCGGTAAGCCGCAGGCGCAAAGTCTGTCCGTCGGATACGGTCTGCGTACCGTGTACACAGGCAGCAATGGTATTGCCTTCCGTTACTGTCTTCCGGCCGACAGCCGTATTGAAACCGGCATTGCGTTCTCCCGAAAAAGCGGATATGAACTCTTCGTCGCTCATAGGTCTGGAAAGCGAGGATACCACCTCATTGTGAACCTGTTTCACCGGTATGGCCTTTTTGTCCTCCGCTTTTCTGACGGGAGAAGGAGTCTCCACTGCCTGACGGTTATTGTATTTGGCGGCCAGTTCGTAGGATTTTTCCATCAGGGCCATCTTTTCCTCCATGCCTGACAGTGGCTCCTGTTTCTGCTGCTGTTGCTGCATACGCTCCAGTTCCTCAATCCTTTCCAGAAGCCTTTCCTTTTCCGGATCGGTCCGCGGTTCATAGATGCTTCCCAGCGTACGGTTCATCTCACGGTAGGCTCCGGCCGAGGAACTGACCGGTCCGGCATTGCCTTTTTCTGTTTCCGTTTCCGTGTTTGTTTGCCTCTCCGGTGGAATGTTATCGGGAAGACGGACACTGTCTTTCCGTTCCTCTTTGGCAAACATGGACTCCGCAGCTTCAAAGAATGTCTTCCTTTTCCTGCTTTCCTGTTCCATCAGAGCCTTTTCATAGGCATCCTTCTTGTTTCCTTCCAGGCGGCTGTCCTCGGGAGAAGGGATTTCCGTATTGAATCCCTGTCCTTTATCCTGCCGCTCCCGTTCCTGCCCGGAAGGTGAGAATATCAGATAGAAACTTCCCAGACACAGCAGGAACATCAGAGGATACACAACAAATCCGGCGCGTTTGCGTTTCTGTTCCTCACTCAGCGGCTTCCTGTCCTTTGAGGACCGGAGCCTGAACGGTTTCATCAGCCGTTCCATTACTTTCTTGACTTTTTCTTTCTCCATTTCTTACAATAGATTGAATGAACTCCATACGGAGTGAATCCTTTTCCATAAATTCCATTCCGGACTCCTGGTTCTTACTGCCTATAAACGGTCTGCATGCCGTATAGACACATGCGGCGGCAAACGGGACAAACAGTATCCAGAGGGCGGCCTTGCGCTGTTTAACGGTAAGTCTGTGGCAGAACCTCCTGAGTTGAAGGTCCGCCTGTCTCATCAGGTTCCTTTTCATCGCTCTACGCTCCTTATGTCCTTGTTTTCCAGTATGGTCAGATGTTCGATGATAAAGCCGTTGGGGTTGTCATCGGAACGGGACGTATTCTGAAGCTGGCAATCAGTCACCAGCGAACGTTCCGTCACGTTACTCTCACGGATAATCATCTGGCGGGCATACGTCCTGGCCCTGTAGGGGTAGCCGGAAAAGTCGCAGACCACACTGTCCACCCGTACCACCTGGTTGATGTTGCCGGAAATGAGACGGTTGTAATATCCTTTCTCGGCAAAATCCACATAGTAATGATAGGCGCTTTTGTCCGCCAGCTGCAAGGCACGGTTGATATTGTGCTCGATGGCATCCTTCTGTGGCGACAGTCCGAAAAATAGCTCATGGAACCTTCTTACATGCTCCCTGGCTTCAGCCGGACGGTTCTGTGAAAGATCCTGCGAAAGGGCAAGCATCAGTGACTTGCCGCCATCGAGTACATAAATTTTCTCACGCTGTTTCTCCGCAAAGCGGTATGAGTTCCACAGGGCAAAGACGGTCACGAGCGTGCAGCATCCGACAAAGACCGCAAGCATCAGGCGTATCCGTCTGAAGCTGCTTTCAATATTAGTCAGTGATTTGAATTCCATCTGTTTTCATGATTTTTATGTTCCTGTTCTGTTTATTTCCCACGCAGACGCCCTCCGATATTTCCCAGTCCGGAACCTGCGGCACCGGCTGCAAAGCCTCCGGCTTTGGTCGCGGTACGGTTGATGTTGCGGTTATAGTTTCCGGCACCGCCTGCCTGCACAATCCATCCGGCCACGGTCGGCACGGTAAAATATCCGATGATACCTATCAGCATGAAGATCACATATACCGAATTGGAGTTGTCCAGCGAATAGTTCGGATTGTTCTGGAGCTCCAGGATGTCGTTCTGCAGCATGAGCACCTGAATCTTGGCCAGCATACAGCTGAAAAGGTCACTCACGGGAAGCCACAGATAGACGGAAATGTAACGTGTGAACCACTGGCTGAGCGTGGACTGGAAACCGTCCCACACGCTGAAGGCAAAGGCTATGGGACCGAGGATGGACAATACCACCAGAAAAAAGGTCCTTACCGTATCTATCAGCAGGGATGCCGCGGCAAAAAGCAGTTCCAGCAGACTGCGGAAGGCGTCACGGATATTCTTTTCCAGATTGTACATGCCCACTTCCATATACATGCCCATGCGGGTTGCCATGCCATCGGGCGACCATCCGAGCTCGTCCAGCTGACGGTCAAACTCCTCATCGCTGACCAGATAGGCCGTTTCCGGATTACGGAGCATGGCTTCACGTTCCAGCCTGTCCTTCTGCTCACGGTACTGCTGCATGTCCATCGTCTGCCCCTCAAGCATCTTGTGGGTTCCCTGCACAATCGGACTCAGCACCGTATTCATCGTTCCGAGTACCAGGGTCGGGAAAAGCATGATGCAGATGCCTATCGCAAACGGGCGCAGAAGCGGATACACGTCTATCGGTTCGGCACGGGCAAGCGACTGCCAGACACGGACGGCCACATAAAACAGGGCACCGAGTCCGGCAAGTCCCTTGGCCACATCCAGCATATCCCCGCAAAGGGGCATCATTTCATTGTAAAGGCTCTCCAGAATGGTATGGAGATTCGAGAAATCCACGGATAACAATACCATAGGCTACCAGTATTTGGAGGTGTCATTACCATAGAGCTTCAGGACACGGTCAAGGTCATTCTTCTTGCGGGCACGCAGGAAACTCACGGCTATATTCCTGTTCGTATAGTAATTCACGAGATTGCGGTAACGGCGCATACTGGCATAACAGTCATCCACCACGTCCATACGGTCCTTGTCGGTCATGGAAAGGGTGCTGACGTTGATTACCTGCCTGAGGTCCTGCAACACCCCGTTGCTCTCTTCCAGAAGTTTGGTATAACCGAAAGCGATGGCATCCAGCTCTTCGGGAGAGAAGTTCTCGTCACCCAGCATCTTCTGGAAATTGGTCACGTAGATTTCCGACACGTCACCGACCATCAGGATAATCTCACTGACCTTACGGGCATCCTTCACCAGATTGTTGACGGACTTCAGGGCATCATAGTATTTCTTGTACTGCTGGTATATCTTCACCGTCTCCGCAAAATTCTGGGCAGTACTTGTCGCGGTTGAAGAGGTATGCACGATATTGTCCGACATGTTGATGATACTCTGGGCAAGGTTCCCCGGATCGGTCACCACCCACTGTGCCCGTATCTGTCCGGCAAGAAAAAAGGTTCCTGCACAAAGCAGCAGCAGTCTTTTTCTCATGGACGTACCTCCTTCCTTACATAATCACCGTTCGGAGAAAAGGTCAATACGTCAGCCGCCTCATTGTAGGCGATGTCTATGCGGTAGCCGGTATTAATGAACAAGTTACCGTTTTCTTCCACCAGCAGATAGGTTTCCGGCTTCAGCTTCCGTGTCTTTCCGCTACGAGCGAAGACCGTCACCTTGTAGGCGTCCCCTTCCTTATATATAAGAACATCGGGCTTGCCTTCCACACTGCTCCATGAACCGCACAGGCGGTCATAGCCCTTGAACCTGCTCTCACTGCAGCTCTGCAGCAGTGATGCCGCCCCGATCAGGCAGGTGGCCAGTCTGTACAACTGTCTGTTTTTCATGTCTTGTTTTTTTAATGATGTTGTTCTTGTTTTACTGAATCTTTCAAAGTCCCATCTTGCGTCTCTTTGGCTTCGGACTGACCGGGATGCTGACTTTTCCGGTCGGCCTGTCTTTGCAGACTGGCTTCCGGCATTCCTTGCGGATAGTATTGTCGTCCTTTTTGTTTGGGGACTTCAGGCCAACCATGGTTTCAAACCTGGCATAAAGTTCCTTATAGGCCTTTTCTGCCTGTTGCCGTCTGATTTCATCCGGGGAATTCCGGTCAATGCCGTATTTCATGAGAAAACCGGAATTAATGAAAGGGCTGTCAATATTCTTCGGGTTGGCGATGAAACCTCCCAGCTTTTCCAGTTCCCCGTACAGCTTGTCGAGATACTGTACGGGAGGAGGGGAACAAAGCCGCTCGAAGACCTTCTCCACAGCATGTGTCAGTCTTACATCGACCTCTACGGCATCAGGTATCTCGCCTCTGAGCCTTTTTTCCCTGTAATCTTCCAGTTCCATACTTTCAAGCCGGTGATACAGCTCATAGTCTTCTGAAAATCCGTAATATTCACGGATCTCCTTCGGTATGTCCCATCCGTTCATCAGGGACCAGTAGAGACATTCGATTGTCTCCTTACGCTTTCTTTCATCCGATTCAAAACTGTCATTCATAACCGTCATGCTTTACCGTTTGATCTTTTCCTTTCCCTTCTCATTTCCGCAATGCGTTTCACGGCCAGTTCCAGATTTCCGCCCAGTTCCTTGGCCAGCTTCTGCAATTCCAGCTTTTCCGACTCTTCCGTGGTATATACGGCATATTCCTCATCGCTGACTTCCGTGGCATACACGGCCGAATGGGTACCGCCAAGACCGATCCAGACCTCACGGTAGAAACGTCCGGGATGGTTAGCCTGATTAATGGACAGAATCTGTCCGCGTTCCTTGTCGGTCAGTCCGAGAAGCCGCTGGATATGGTCGAACTTGTTCATGTATTTCCGCTGGTCAAGAAGAATCTTGCAGTCACTGTTGTTGATGATAGCTTCCTTCACAACAGGGGAACTGATGATGTCATCCACTTCCTGGGTGACCACGACAGCCTCCCCGAAATATTTTCTGACGGTCTTAAATAAATACTTTATGTACTCACTCATATTGGCGGACATCAGGGCTTTCCAGCATTCTTCAATAAGTATCATCTTGCGGATACCTTTCAAACGGCGCATCTTGGCGATGAAAGTTTCCATGATTATCAGCGTGACCACGGGCAGAAGTACCTTGTTTCCGCTGATATTGTCCAGTTCAAATACGATAAAGCGCTTGTTGGTAAGATCCAGTCCCTTGTCCGAATTAAGCAGGAAATCATAATCACCGCCACGGTAGAACGGTTCCAGCACGTTCAGGAAACCGTCGATGTCAAAATCCTTCTCACGGACTTTCTTCTCCTCAATCATCCGGCGGTAGTCATCACGCACAAACTCGTAGAATCCGTTGAAATCGGGTCTGACATCCCTGTTTTCCGTTATCCTGCGGATGTATGCGTTCACCGCTCCCGAAAGGGCCACTTCTTCCGAACGCCTTGGGGCTTCATCCTCACGTTTCCAGAGTGTGAGTATCAGTGTCTTGATGCTTTCACGCTTTTCCACGTCAAATTCCCCGGAATCCGTATAGAACGGATTGAAGGCGATGGGATTGTCCTCCTCATAGGTGATATAGATACCGTCCTCGCCATGTGTCCGGTCATGAATCAGGCTGCAAAGTCCCTGATAGCTGTTTCCGGTATCCACCAGCAGGATATGGGTACCCTGTTCATAATACTGGCGGACAAGGTGGTTCGTAAAGAAGGATTTACCGCTGCCGGAGGGACCGAGTATGAACTTGTTGCGGTTGGTAATGATTCCCTTGCGCATGGGCAGGTCACTGATGTCCAGATGAAGCGGTACGCCGCTCTGCCTGTCCGTCATACGGATACCGAACGGGCTGGGCGAACTGCGGTAATTCGTTTCCGAAGCAAACAGGCAGACAGCCTGTTCCAGAAAGGTATAGAAACTTTCCTCAGCCGGAAAATCGCCCGCATTGCCTGGAATACCAGACCAGTACAGCACCGGAGTATCTATCGTGTTGTAATGGGGTACGCATCCCATCAGAGCAAGCTGGCTGCCGGTATCGTTCTTGATACGCCTTAACTCTTCCTCGTCTTCCGCCCAGGCCAGTACGTTACAGTGGCACCGTACCGGAACAAGCCCTTTCGTATGCGCCTCGTCAAGATACATTTCTGCCCATTCATAGTTCACGGCATTGCTGCGGCTGTATTTCGACAGGGACAGCATATTGCGTGAAGTCTTTTCCATGCGTTGCAGGATTTCCTGCGCGTCATCGATGAACACGTACTGCGAATAGACATGGTTGCATGAAAGCAGAAGTCCTACCGGAGCCGCAAACGAAAGACGGCAGTCGCTACGGTCCGTGGACAAGCGCTCATAACGCATGTCCGTGCCCACACTACCGGGAAGGTCTTCCGTATCGGAAAGCACATGCAGGCAAAGACGTTTGTCACCGATGCGCATGCGTTCCGGATCAAGGCAGATGTCCTGCAATACGGGGTGCGTGTCCTCCATACCGAGAGTCAGGTATCGTTCAATCAGCCCGGGACATTCTTCCGTTCCGACAACCTCTTCCGTTCTGAGACGCTTCATCCTGACATGCCCCGAATCGTTCATGATACGCTCGAACTGCTCCACCGCCTCCAGAAATTTCACGACCGAATCCCAGTCCGTGATTTCCTTGGGAAGGATATAGCCGCGGCACAGAGTACTGAAATCACTGCGGCGGCGGGCACGTTCGCGTGTGGTCTTTGTCAGATACAGGAAACAGCGGTGCCTGAGATACGGGCGTTCGTTGAAATGACGCTCATAGCTGCGGGACAGGAAACTTTCCGTCCCGTCTCCTTCGCTCCGGTAGTTTTCCTTGACAAACCAGTCCTGCTTGTACACGACAGAATAATTGGGAAGCACCTTCATGGCCTTCACCCAGATACCGTGAATGGCTTCATATTCCGCCGCCGTCACCGTGTACAGTTCAGGCAGCTCGACCTCGAAGGCTACCGTAATGTCCGCATCCTTACTTACGATGCAGTTGTTTTCCACGGCCAGAATCGGGAATCTGTCTTCCAGATCACAGGCCTTCAATACACTTCTCATTTCTTTCTCTTCTTTTGGGTTAATGCTCTGAATATTCTGCGACGGGCTGACAAATAGCGCGGATGGCGTTTTTCGGCCAGCATCTTCATCAGCCCGTGCTCACCGTAGCGGGCATTCATGCGGAAGGTCAGCCATACCGCCAGGGTACCGGATACCGCTCCGAAAGACAGGCATACCAGCTGGCTGACACCGGCCATATACAGGACAACCACCGCAAGAAAGACCGATACAAGACCTCCGGCAAAAAAGAACAGGCACTGTGATTTCAAGCCCTTGAACTCAATCGGACGGCCTGCTCCTTTGTTGATACGGTAATCCATGGCTTACAGGAAGAAGGAACGGAGAATGGTGGCGGCCACAATCAGGAAGATGCAGGCGAAGAACCAGCTTGCCGCAGTCTTGGACGTATCCGGATCGCCGCTGCTGAACTTGCCATACGTCTTGATACCGCCGACCAGACCGAGTACCGCTCCGATGGCATAACACAATTTGGTGGCCGGATCAAAATACGAAGTCATAAGGCTGGTAGCCTCATTGATGCCGGCAAGACCCTGTCCCTGTGCGAAGGCACCTGCCGCTGCCAGCACACACAATACTGAAAATAGGATTCTTCTCTTCATTGTCGAATCATTTTGGGGTTTTGACATAAATTTTGAATTCGACTGCAAATATATAAGGCTTAAACCGCTGTGATACAACACCGTCATCAGGTGTCACCAGATGTCATCAGGTGTCACCAGATGTCATCAGATGTCATCAGATGTCATTCAGGAAGCCTTACAGACATAAAAAAAGCATCCCGAAAAGATTTCCAGGATGCCTGAATATATCGGTGTCAGATATATTTCCGCCACTCGTCAGACGGTTCATTCCCATCCTTTACTTTAAGCGGTCTGGGATTGCCGTCCTCATCAAGATACCTGTCTATCAGTTCCTCTACAATCGCGGAATTCTCCATATTGGAAAGGAACACGTCAATCAGGCTGGTCTGCCTGATAGAGAACAGGACACGGGCTGCTTGCATGGCCTTCTCATGGTCGGTTTCACCCTGATGTGTCAGATATTCGCCGAGTACTTCCATGTCCCTGCTGGACAGAACAGGTGATACGGATTCCACTTCGGGAGACTCCGCATCAAGGTCTTCCTGGACTTCCTGCAGGAGTTTCATCTTTTCCAGCTGAAGGTTGCATTCCACATCTTCCTGCTGCACATCCTCCTCTTCACCGATAAAATTCCTTTCAAGTGGCTGGCTCATGAAGGGAGCGGCAGTCTTTCCGGCATTCTCGTCCAAATAGACATAACGGGTACTTCCCATCACTTCTGCATCTGAAACCGCAGATTCCGTTACGGCAGCTTCTTCCCTCTCCTTTTGTGAAACAGGTTTCGCATAAAGCAAAGTACAAATAATTTCAATATGTTTTCTCCAGCCATACACGCTGTACAACAAATAACTTATACAGACAATTCGTACACAGAGGTATATTAGTTCTTCCATATCAGAATGGTTCTTGGGTTTTACGGCGAAACAGCTCGCCGAGCTCTTTACTGTAAGTCTCAAGATGGTGTGTCAGCACATTATCTAAAAAAGCAGGCACACTCATGTCATCACTTAAAAGAGGAAGGATACGTGCCAGCTTGCAATACATATCATAGCTGATATAGGTTTGTTTCCGGTGTACCGACCTTCTTTTGTCCAAAAACAATTCCCTATACATCTCCACCTTCTTTTCTAATCCAGGGTCAGCACGTATCGTTTTGCGGGACTTTTCCAGTTCCAGTTTCTCTACTTCCGGCACATTTTTCCCTTTTTCTGCAGCAAAAACAACATTTCCACCGACATCGCCCCCAGACTTGCCACAGGAGATGGATTCACTGGCCATCATGTCCTTTAGGACATCCTCATCCACTTTGAATATTTCTCTTTTCTTTGCCATAGTTCTTATCCCGGAAATATGATACGTTCCATCTCCTGAGCAAACGCTTCAAGGCGGCTGTCTTTCAATAATGATTCGGAAGGAGGAAGAAGGGTGCAGCGAAAATGCTGTCTGGAAGAAGGTGTCATTTCCTTGTTGAAGCGTTCAAGATCCGGAAGTACGGTTTCAAAGACCTTCAACCCCATACGGAGCACTATTGCATTATACATTACATACAGTTCTTTTGAAGTACGGCTGTCCATACGGTTCCAGAATAAACGTATGTCCTTCAGGGGAGCTTCCGGATGCTGTCCGATAAAATCCTGAACGGTCGATACAAAGGAAAGGCTGCTCTGCATGACCATACGGTCCTTTACAATGGGAGTAAAGATAAAATCCATGTTCATGACGGACTCGAATACACCACGGGAATTCACCGTTCCGGGAAGATCGAAGAATATCAGGTCATAGTCACCTTCCAATTTGCCTGGAATCTCTGCGGCTGCTTCTGGAGTAGAAGTGACAATTGGATAAGCCTTACGGGAGCCCTCTTCAAACTGGCGGCAGAAAAGTCGCTGATGATACTCGCTTTTTTCAATGTTCTTCAAATCTCTTCCCCTTAGTTTTTCCAGACTGAACTGGGGATAGTCACAGTCAACAACAGCAACTTTCAGACCTCTTACATAATTAAAATAACTGGCAAGTACTACTGTTACCGTGGACTTGCCCACACCGCCTTTCTGATTACTGAAGGCGACAAGAATCGGACGCTTGTTCATACTTTCTTTGTTTTGGGGTTAATATTCAGATTCATTTTCAGATATTGCATTCTTATGATTATACAGTATCACACGAATGTATCCTTATGTCATTATTTCCCTATAATGACACAGCATAGCAACAATGCATTTTTACATTAAAGCATTAATCTACTGACATTATATGATAGGATTATAATGAGAGGACATTACAAGAACATAATACTACACAAACATATTCACGTATTGTTATAACATTATGTTGTTATTTCCTTATGTTGTTATGTTATCATATCAATATTTCAATACATCATTGCCATGTTATAACATGGTTTCCTTACAATCACATCTTATTATCGCAACACTTTGTTACAATAAAATCGATGTCAAAAATAAGGTCTTTCAATCATACAGGTAATATGTAACTGATACCATGACATCAGATGTCATCAGGCGTCGTTATATGTCATACAATCCACTATTTCACAACTGTTTACACGGCTATAATTTTGCAAAGTCAGAACCGATGAACGGCTTGGAACATCTTCCGACGGACAGCAACACGCCGCTCACGTCGCGCAGCAATCCGCCGGAGGTGGATTCTCTGTTCAAACGAACAGAGCAAGTTGTGTCTTTGTCCGACAGAAAGTATTCTGCCCGACAAAGACCAACTTGCCCTCCCTCACGGTCGGGGGATTTTCCTCCAAAGTCGGAAAATCTGACGGATAAAGCAAAACAACCCAAAAGCAGAAAAGCATGGAGAAAAAACAGGCTAAAAGGACAGGCAGAAAACCGAAGACAGATCCGGCGGACTACAAGTACAGTTTCCGTCTGAACGCGCAGGAAAAAAGCAAATTTGAGAAACTGTTTATGGAATCCGGAGCAAGGGACAGGACAATCTTTATCAAGAAATCAATCTTTTCAGAACAACTGAAGGTAATCAAGGTGGATAAGGTTTCCATGAACTACTATATCCGGCTCGGGGAATTTTACAGACAATTCCAGGCAATAGGCAACAATTACAATCAGGTCGTAAGGGCCGTACAGAAAAACTTCGGGGAAAAAAGGGCGATGTCCCTGCTTTACAAACTTGAAAAGGCTACCCTGGAACTGATACTGCTCAACAAACAGATTATGGCCTTAACTAAAGAATATGAAAAGAAATGGTTGCAAAGATAAGTCACGGGGCAAGCCTTTACGGAGCACTATCCTATAACCATGAAAAGGTTTTTCAAGGGACGGCGGAAATCCTGTCAGGACACCGGATGATTTCCGACCGCCCGGGACTGCCGAGCGAGGACATGCGTCTGGCTCTCCTTTCATTTGAGAACCATATGACGGCAAACAGGAGGACAGACAAGCCGGTCCTGCATATCGCCCTCAGTCCGGCACCGGAAGACAGGCTAGACAATGACAGGCTGGCGGAACTGGCAGAAAATTACATGCAGAAAATGGGATATGGTGACCAGCCGTTCATCGTGTACAGACATGGAGATACCTGCAACACGCACGTACATATCGTGAGTGTATGCATTGACGATGAAGGAAGGAAAATCAATGACTCCTATGAGCACCGCCGTTCCATGACAGCTTGCCGGGAACTGGAACAGGAATTCGGACTGCGTAACAGTGCGGATACGGAAAGACGGAATCCGAAAGCGGAACTGAAAAAGGTGGATGCCTCACAGGGGGATATACGCCACCAGATAGGAAACACACTGAAGGCCGTACTGGAGAGCTACCGTTTCCAGAATTTCGGAGAGTATTCCGCACTGCTTTCCACACTGAACATTGAAGCCCGACAGGTTCGGGGCGATTACATGGGAACACCCTATACGGGTATCATCTATTCGGCTACAGATGATAGTGGGAAAGTGGTCAGCCCTCCAATAAAAAGTGCAAGGTTCGGCAAGCGTTTCGGAAATACGGGACTGTCCGAACGTATGTTACGGCATACACAGGACTTCAAGGAAGGCAGATGGTCGCCGGTCATATCCGGCAAGGTAGTATGGGCCATGCGTAACGCAAAATCGGAACGGGAATTCAGGGAACTGCTGAAACAGGAGCACATTGATGTGGTATTCCGAAGGAACGATACCGGACGTATCTATGGTGTCACATTCATAGACCATGAACGGCGTGAGGCGTTCAACGGTTCACGTATGGGAAAGGAGTTTTCCGCCAACGTATTCAACGGCCTTGTCAACTGGTGGGAAGGAATACCCTGGCAGGACAGACAACAGTCCGGTCCGGAGGAACTTTGGAAACGGTACGGTCACCGTATGGAAGAAAACAGTGCGCTTGAACAGGCGGCAGGCATCTTCTCCTTTGAGGCAAATCCGGCAGTCGATTACGAGGAAGAAGCGTTCCGTCGCCGCATGAAACGGAAAAAGAAACCGCAGAAGCGCAAATCACGTGGTATCTGATCAATCAAAATGAGTCAATAACAGGGGGAACAACGGATTCCCCCACAATCATCTACATCATTATGCAACAGGAAGACGATTTGAGAGCCCTTGCCAAGATTATGGAATTCGGCAGGGCAGTCAGTATTTTTATTCTGGTAGTCCACGTTTATGTGTACTGCTATCCCAGTATGAGTGCCTGGCATCTGAATCTGGATGTCATAGACCGGATACTGATGAACTTTGACAGGACAACCGGTATATTCGGCTGTATCCTTTGGACAAAACTGATGGCAGTTTTTCTGCTGGCCATATCCTGTATGGGTACTATCGGAGTCAAGGGTGAGAAAATAACCTGGCAGCGTATATGGGCGGTACTTACTGCCGGGGCGGTTCTATTTTTCATGAACTGGTGGCTACTTGACCTGCCTTTTCCACACGAAGCGATTACTGCCCTGTATGTGGTGACACTTGCAGCCGGTTATCTATGCCTGCTCATGGCGGGACTGTGGATCAGCAGGCTTTACAGGCATAACCTGATGGAGGATGTGTTCAATATGGAAAACGAATCCTTCATGCAGGAGACAAGGCTGATGGAGAATGAATATTCGGTCAATCTGCCCACCAGATTCCAGTATGGCGGTAAGCTCAATGACGGCTGGATCAACGTGGTCAATCCTTTCCGTGCGACCATCGTATTGGGGACACCGGGTTCCGGTAAATCATACGCAGTGGTAAACAACTACATCAAACAGATGATTTCCAAGGGATTCAGTATCTATATCTATGATTATAAATTCGATGACCTTTCCACCATTGCCTACAATACCTTGTTGCACAATATGGACAAATACAAGGTAAAGCCGCATTTTTACGTCATCAACTTCGATGATCCGCACCGCTCACACCGCTGCAATCCCATCAATCCAGAGTTCATGACGGACATCTCTGACGCATACGAAGCAAGCTATACCATCATGTTAAATTTGAATAAGACCTGGGTGTGACCTGTAAAGTCGCGTAATTGATTGTTAAACAGTGATATTAGTTG
>NZ_QSOX01000059.1:0-1573 GCF_003466325.1 Bacteroides sp. 4_1_36 | reverse complement strand
TAGGTAATTGTACTAATTCCCTTGTTTAAATCTTTAGTTAAATTTCCATTGGAATCGTAGGTGTATTCGTTTGCCTGCTTCACACCATCTTTGAACTGGAAGCCATCATTGTAGGCAGAAGTCGTCACATTCTCGCGGAAACGGTTAGTGTCTGTACCAATGATTGTAGTATTATCATAGGTAGTGTTAGCATTTAAATTAATTTTACCATTAGACCTTCATTACCCCACTTGGCGCCAATATTTCCATTATAGTGAGCACCCTATAAAAAAACAGCGGATATCTACATCCGCTGTAATAAAATTGTTATAGAAATATTATTCAATTATTTGTTCTTTGTTTTAATATAAAATAGAATAAAAGCATTATAAAAACCTCAGAGAGTACACCTGGCAAATATAGAAAACCTATCATTATATCAAAATTAAAACGCCAAAACATAAAGAAAATAGTAGAAAGAGAGACAGCAAGTACCAATTGCAGACAACAATATAATAATGTCGTTTTAAGATTAAGCCTCAATTTCAACAATAATAATAAGAACACAACCGTTCCTAAAACAAATGTTATTGATCCTACAAATAATTCAACTGAAAATAAATCTCCTAAGGATATACTTTGACTTTCCATATCTATTCAATTTTAACTTGTCTCTTTTTAGGATCATAATTTAGTGACTTAAAACTATTTTGATACTCTTTAACTATGCTATTAGGCCTTGAATCTATAATTACTGGTGCCTTATCTTTTACAGATGGATCTTGTTTCAAAACATCAGCTGCAAAAGTTCCACAATTATTATTCCTTAATGAATACTCTTTTCTCTTTGGATTAGAGTTCTCTGCTATTTTTGATTCTGCATAAGTTTTCATTTCTTTAAATTTATCACTTTCAATATATGCTCCTTCTATTCTCCCGCCATGTCCTGCTTGTTCAGATATTACTGATAAGGTTTTATTTAATGATTCCAATGTAGGCTTTTTATCTTGCCCCATTTTTACATCTGGAACAGCGAATGTTCTGACAATTCCTTTCCCCTCTTTATCATATCTGCCATATTCATAATATTTAGTCACTCCTGTTTTATTATCAATTAGCAACACTCCAGCATGACCTAAATTTCCAATCTTACCAATAGGAGTTGATATTTTATAATCGGGGAAAGCAATATAAATACCATCTTTCCCGTTAGGTTCTATACAATTTATAGGATTACTATAACAATAAGTATACAAACTTTCTGAATAATGCTTCTCAGCCAGCGAATCCACCGTCGTAAACCTTCCCAGCGCCGCATCATAATGCCTTGCACCGTAGTCATACAGATTCACCCCCTTCTTACCATCAAACTCCTTACCGTTGTACTTGTAAGGCTGGGTATTGCCTGTATTGGCAAACACCCCTCCGAATGGATAGTAATGGTTCGTCTCCTCTACCGTGCCGCTCTGGTTGATGACTACCCGGTTGTTACCCTGATGGTCTTTCAAGTAATAGTGATACTTGCTGTCACTCAGAGTAACATAACCCTCATCAGTCAGCAGCAACTTCTGAACACCGTTCTCATAGACCACGT
>NZ_QSOX01000058.1:0-1587 GCF_003466325.1 Bacteroides sp. 4_1_36 | reverse complement strand
CCGCAACACTATTATAAAATATTTTTTTTAAGTACCTGAGCAACAAAAAGTTGCTCAGGATTTTGCCATGTCAGAGGATTCACTTAACTTAGTGTTGCAAAAAAATAATCAAACAAAACCTCATCAGGCATGGCAAAAATACAAATAAAATCCGAGAAGCTCACTCCTTTTGGAGGAATATTTTCAATCATGGAGCAATTTGACTCCACATTGTCATCTGTAATCGACTCGACACTCGGTCTAAGGTGTAGCTCGTTCGGTTATCAGTACAGTGAAATCGTCCGTTCCCTCATGAGTATCTACTTCTGTGGTGGCTCATGCATTGAGGATGTCACTACTCATTTGATGAACCATCTCTCGCTCCATCCGACACTTCGTACTTGTAGTTCTGATACTATCCTCAGAGCGATAAAGGAACTGACGCAAGGAAACATCTCATACACATCAGATACGGGTAAGAACTACGATTTCAACACGGCTGACACACTCAATACCTTACTGCTCAATTGTATGTTTGCATCCGGCCAACTGAAAGAGGGCGAGATGTATGATGTTGATTTCGACCATCAGTTCATAGAGACTGAGAAGTATGATGCAAAGCCTACATACAAGAAGTTCCTTGGTTATCGCCCTGGCGTGGCGGTTATTGACGACTTGATTGTTGGCATTGAGAATAGCGATGGTAACACCAACGTTCGTTTTCATCAGAAGGACACGCTGAAGAGATTCTTTGAGAGATTTGAGCAGAACGGACTTACAATCAATCGTTTCAGAGCTGATTGTGGATCATGTTCCGAGGAAATCGTGGAGGAAATAGAGAAACACAGCAAATCCTTCTATATCCGCGCAAACCGCTGCAGTTCGCTCTACAATGACATCTTTGCTCTTAGAGGCTGGAAGACTGAGGAAATCAATGGCATTGAGTTCGAATTGAACTCTATTCTTGTTGAGAAGTGGAAGGGTAAAGCATACCGACTTGTGATTCAAAGACAGAAACGGATGGACGGTGTGCTGGATCTTTGGGAAGGAGAATACACATACCGTTGTATCCTGACTAACGACTATGAATCTTCCACAAGAGAAATTGTCGAGTTCTATAACCTTCGTGGAGGAAAGGAACGTATCTTCGATGATATGAACAATGGTTTCGGGTGGGACAGATTGCCCAAATCCTTCATGGCAGAGAACACTGTGTTCCTTCTTCTTACGGCACTTATCCGTAATTTCTACAAGGCCATTATCCACAGACTTGACGTAAAGAGGTTCGGACTCAATGCAACAAGTCGCATAAAAGCGTTTGTCTTCAGGTTTGTCTCTGTACCAGCCAAGTGGATCAGAACATCAAGGCGGTATGTGCTGAATATCTATACCTGTAATAATGCTTACGCAGATATTTTTCAGACTGATTTTGGATAACGCCTACAACTTATGGGTATGATACTGCGTATTGCCTCAAGTCGCATAGTGGGGCAAGGGGATATTGTGGGCAGAAGTGGGTATTTCAGCCTCAATTTATCTGCTAATTCAGTGATGAGAGGACGTTTAGACGCAAGAAGGACGCTGAAGAGCTTAGTTGCGGATTTGAGG
>NZ_QSOX01000057.1:0-2086 GCF_003466325.1 Bacteroides sp. 4_1_36 | reverse complement strand
TTTTTGTTGCTCAGGTACTTAAAAAAAATATTTTATAATAGTGTTGCGGAATTAAGGAAAATCTACTTTACCTGTTATTCCTGATTTTATTTGTCCACCAATTTTCATTAGAAAAGTTTTTATTTCTTCTCTTTCTATTGAAAAGTTGCCCGTAATAACTATTCCTTTTCCTATTAAATCAATGTTTTCAAGTTCGTTTTGAGTTATTTGATAATTTGATAAATGCTCTTCATTTTCTTCTAAAACATCTTCACTTGGTTGATTGAAATAATTATTATTTGTTTTAGGCTGGTCATCAATTTTTCTTATTAGTTCTTGATAACTTGGATACTTGTCAGTCAATTCGCCAAATATTAAAGCACAAAGTTTTGCATCGAATTCTGGGTCGTGATGATTTGTTACTTCTAAGTCCAAACTCTCTGCTAAATCTTTTATTTTTTTAGGCATCCCAAGTTTATCTGCAAATAACATTGTGTCAATATAACTTATGACATATGGTTTTAAATTATAATGTTCATATAGATTTTTCTGATTATCCGTTTATGCACCTGTTATATTCGCAATTACTAGTCTGTCAAAGAGTTTGTCTCCAAAATACCGTCTGTTTAATTTGTAAATAAACTCGTTGAGATACAACTGTAAGTATTTCCTTTTGATTTTATGGTAGTTGCCCAGCAATGTCCGTTTTGCATTACTGATTGCGATATGCACCCATTTGAGTGTTTCCTTGGTGGTTTTGGCGTCTGATTTCTCGGTGACGTGCAATTCCACCAGATCGGAGATGTCAACGTAAGAAGTGCTTTTGTCCGAAAATACGATGGCATCATCCTCCATGCAGTCCCTGACCACGCCGTTGATTCCTTCACTTTGATGGCTATCCAGTACCCTGGCCTTGAAATAACGCACATGCTTCTCCTTTTTGCCCGTTTCGATATCTTCCAACGGGGTGCTTTCGGCCATCACCGCAACGTTCTGCTTTCCCTCGGCTCCCCGGCCACGTGTACCCTTGCCTCGCTCGATTTCCTTACTGGCCACCGAAAAGTTAACGAATTCTTGCGGTTTCTTTCAGCGCCGCCAATACCGCCAGCCCGTCGCGCAAGGGGCGCGGCTCGTGTGTGCGGATGAAGTCAGCTCCACCTGCGGCGGCGGCAAGCTCTGCAGCGAGTGTCGCGGCCCCGACATCCCCCGGACCACGGCCTGTGAGCGCGCGCAGAAAGGATTTGCGCGAAACAGACAGAAGCACCGGCAAATCGAAGCGCAGCCGCAATTCATCGAACCGCGCCAGCACCGAGAGCGAGGTTTCGGGAGCAGCCCCCAGAAAAAACCCCATGCCGGGATCAAGGACAAGGCGGTTGCGTTTGATACCGGCACCCGTCAGCGCCGCGATGCGCGCGTCAAAGAACGCCGCAATGTGATCCATGATGTCGCCAGCGGGTGCCTCGCGCCGATCTGCCTGCCCGTCTTGCACCGAATGCATAACGACGAGTTTGGCAGATGATTTCGCCAATTGCGGATAGAACGCAGCGTCTGGAAAACCGCGAATATCATTGAGATAGGCCACACCACGCGACAAGGCATAGGCTTGCGTCGCGGGTTGATAACTGTCGAGCGAGACGGGAATGCCATCTGCCTTGAGCGCGTCCAGCACCGGCGCGATACGCGCGATTTCTGTGTCGGACGAAACAGGCGCGGCGTCGGGATTGCTGGATGCCGGACCGAGGTCGATCACATCTGCCCCCTCGGCCATCAGCTTACGCGCCTGCGCAATGGCTGCGTCTGGCGCCAGATACCGGCCTCCATCGGAGAAACTGTCCGAGGTTATGTTGACGATGCCGAAAATGATGAGCGATTTATTCATGGGGGCTTCTATAATAATACCTAAAATCCGCAGGTAGTTAATTAGGATGTTTAAAGATTCTGATTATCCGTTTATGCACCTGTTATATTCGCAATTACTAGTCTGTCAAAGAGTTTGTCTCCAAAATACCGTCTGTTTAATTTGTAAACCTTAATTCCGCAACACTATTATAAACCTTAATTCCGCAACACTATTATAAAATATTTTTTTTAAGTACCTGAGCAACAA
>NZ_QSOX01000056.1:0-2343 GCF_003466325.1 Bacteroides sp. 4_1_36 | reverse complement strand
TGAGAGGACGTTTAGACGCAAGAAGGACGCTGAAGAGCTTAGTTGCGGATTTGAGGATTTTGTTTTTGCAGGTGAAGATTGTGGTTGGTCAAAAATCCAAAAAATAAACGACTTAAACCAATCAAAAAAAGCAAACATTAGAATTTTAAACGAAGCTGACTTAAATTATCTTATCAAAAAATACGGCATATAACATCGCATTGGCAAAATGGCGGGTTAAGTGCCAAACTCAACTTTTGTGCATTTTATTCCGCCGAATGTGTTCCACATTCAGCTTTTTTTAATAATTTAGCTTCTGTGGAAACACATCGGCTACGTCACTGCTAAATTGAACTTTTTGTCCAATTTATCCGCCACTTCGCCAATGCGTTTCCCGTTAGTGGCAACAAAAACAAACGATAATTAGACAATAAATGAAAAATATTTTATTTGTAGTTTTTATTTCAATGATATTTTTATTTGTTTGCTGTAACACAACAACGAATAAAAACATAATTGAAACAGAAATTTCTGATTTTGACAAAATTTTAGATAGTTTTCAAGTAAATGGTTCAATTCTAATTTATGATAACGACAAGAATACTTTTTACTCAAATGACTTTGATTGGGCTAAAAACGGAAAATTACCTGCATCAACATTCAAAATTCCAAATTCTATAATTGCTGTTGAATTAGGCATTATTGAAAATGATACAACTATTTTAAAATGGAATGGCGAGCAGAGAAAAATGGATATTTGGGAAAAAGATTTATCATTTAAAGATGCTTTTAGAATTTCCTGTGTTCCTTGCTATCAGGAAATTGCAAGGAAAATCGGAACAATTAAAATGAAAGAATATTTAGAAAAATTTGAGTATAAAAATATGATTTTTGACAGTTTAACGATTGACAATTTTTGGCTTGAAGGAAATTCAAAAATATCTCAAAAACAACAAATCGACTTTTTAAGGAAATTCTATTTTTCAAAATTTCCAATTTCTGATAGGACAATAAAGATTGTCAAAAATATTATGGAAATTGAGCGAACTGAAAATTACATTTTAAGCGGTAAGACTGGATTAAGTTCGATAGAAGAAAAATATAATGGTTGGTTTGTTGGTTATGTTGAAACAAAATCTAATGTTTATTTTTTTGCAACAAATGTAATTCCGACAGACGGATTGAATGTTGATGATTTTATTTCATCGAGAATTAATGTAACAAAAAATGCGTTAAAGCAAATGAATATAATGAAATGATAAATGCCACTAACATATGGTAGCCGATAATTGCCGGCTTTCGTGCCAACTTGATACTTTGGTGCTTTTAACGAACCGAAGTGCTAAATTGATACGAAAGTGCTGTAAATCCGGCAACTACGGCTACCATTTTTCGTTATGCGGCAGCTTAAAAGACGACACCAAACCAGAAAAATCATCTTGACAACCACCCGACTTTGAACTACGAAGGATGAAATTTTTCAGGGACAACTTCCAGCATTTCCAAAAAACAGTTTACCCATTGACTTGGAGACAAACAAACAATTTGAGCATTAAGGTTTAAACCGAATTTTTCCGAAATTGACCTGACCTGACTTTTCCTGAAAATCGACTTTAAAGCTGTTTTTACAGATAAATCAGGTTTCTCTAACAGACAGGAAATAAATGCTAAGTATTTGGCTTTAAACTTAAAATCAAAAAATAACTGTTTTCTTTTAATGTTTAACAGGGCTGATTTGACAGTTGGCGGTGGAAAGAAACTTTCAGGACCTACCTCATAGACAAGTTTCAAATCAAAAAAAGTATGATAGAAAACGGTATATGGATTGTAAAGCTTCCTCGAAAATAACTTTTGTGTAGGTTCTAACTGAAGGACAATGGAACCTCCCAGAAAATTTCCAAGACTCTCAAACATCAGGATTTTGAAAATATCGGAAGTAATGCCATAAGGAATATTTGACACCACTTTGAAAGGAAATTTCGGAACTGCAAAATTCCTAAAATCACAACCGACAACTTGAACATTTCGGGCATCAGAAAATAATTTTCGTAAATGTTCAACCAAAGCTGTGTCGTTTTCAATAGCAACAACATTGTTGGCGATTTTTAATAAATGAACAGTAAGAAACCCCTTGCCTGCCCCAATATCTAAAACCGTATCCTGATTACTTATATTTGCTTGTCTTATTGCATCTTTTATTAGCACTTTATCAATAGTAAAGTGCTGACCCGTAAAACGAACGGGCAATTTCTTTTTTGTCATTAGTAACTTCTTACAGGTGAATACTTGAATTCAAATCGTGGAGAACCTTAATTCCGCAACACTATTATAAAATATTTTTTTTAAGTACCTGAGCAACAAAAA
>NZ_QSOX01000055.1:0-2420 GCF_003466325.1 Bacteroides sp. 4_1_36 | reverse complement strand
TGGGTGTGACCTGTAAAGTCGCGTAATTGATTGTTAAACAGTGATATTAGTTGCATGATTTAACCCGCTGTTCCGTCAGCGGTAGCCTACTATAAGGTGCATCTCCAGTGATGGGTTGTGCCAAGCTTATAGGACAAAGTACACTCTCCGAAAGGACAAGACTGAACCGTGAGGGAACGTCAAGGGCGGTTAGTATCATACTGCCGAGTGGCGAGGCTGGATAGCATGGTTAACATAAGTGAACTGTCTTTAGCCATCGTGAGGTTTGAAGGAGCGGAAGATACTTTAGCTCTCACCAAAAGGTAAGCAGTCGGATAACCCCTGCCCATGTTGGGGTTACACGGACATGGCACTGCCGGTGGACTTGACAGAACCTAAACTATCCTTTTGTCAATTACGTGGAACAGGGCAAGCCTGTATCTCTCTCGTAACAACGCGAGTAAGCGAACCGCAAGGCAAGCCGAAAGGGGTGCAGGTATGAGATAACGGAGAAAGCGAACGCCTCCCTGTAATGGGGAGGATACGGATTGAATCGACATCACGGGCTGATTGTGGATAACATCATCCGACACGAAAGTGGGCAGACTTCCGTATATGGTAACTCTTTACAAGATAACTTTTAGAACTTTCAAAAGGAGGAAAGCAAATGAACGAAACTAAGACATCGTGTGCGCCTGCTGACAACAGGAATCTGACTTGGGACGGTATGAACTGGTCCAAGTGCGAAGCCTATGTCCGAAAGCTTCAAGCGCGTATTGTAAAGGCTCAGAAAGAAGGCAGACATAACAAGGTGAAAGCCTTGCAATGGATGCTCACTCACTCTTTTTACGCCAAGGCATTGGCTGTAAAGAGGGTTACTTCCAACAAAGGGAAGAAAACGTCTGGAGTAGATAAACAGCTTTGGGACTCTCCCAAGCGCAAGTACAAAGCAATCAGTGAACTGAAACGCCGTGGCTACAATCCGCAGCCACTCCGTAGGGTTCACATCAAGAAAAAGAACGGTAAACTCCGACCGTTGGGAATACCGACCATGAAAGACAGGGCGATGCAGGCTTTATATCTCATGGCATTGGAACCGATAGCCGAAACGACAGGCGACCGTTTCTCCTACGGCTTCCGAAAGAAGCGCAGGACAATGGACGCAATCCGTCAGATTGATACGGTTTTAAACCGCCAACATTCTCCCGAATGGATTTTGGAGGGAGATATAAAAGGCTGTTTCGACCACATCAGCCACGACTGGCTCATTGAGAATATCCCTATGGATAAGACAATACTCAGAAAATGGTTGAAATGTGGAGCTGTGTTCAACGGAAAACTATTCCCGACAGAAGAGGGTACGCCACAAGGAGGTATCATATCACCGACACTTGCAAACATGGTACTTGACGGGCTTCAGCCGCTCTTGGCTAAAAGATTCAAAAGACTATGGCGTAACAACAAGACATTCCATTACAAGGTAAATCTTATTCGCTATGCTGACGACTTTATAATCACAGGCCGAGATAAGGAACTATTGGAAAACGAAGTCAAACCAATAGTGATAGAATTTCTCAAAGAAAGAGGTCTTACCTTATCCGAAGAGAAAACTACTATTACGAACATATATGACGGATTTGATTTCTTGGGTTTCAATGTAAGGAAGTTCGGCAAAAAGCTATACACATCTCCGTCCAAAGACGCACAGAAACGCTTTAGGGCAAAAATCAGTGACATAGTCAAAGGACATAAGATGTGTAAGCAGGAATCGCTGATACGAATGCTCAATCCTGTAATCACAGGATGGGGTAACTATTACCGATATGGTGCATCGACCGATGCTTTTCATGGTTGCGACTACCACATTTATAATCTCACGAAGAAATGGGCCTTACGTCGTCACCCTAAGAAACGCAAGTCTTGGGTCGCAGACAGGTATTGGCATGAAATTCGGGGACGCAAATGGACGTTTGCGTGGAAATATGAAACGAAAAGTATGAAAGTGAACTACCTGACCCTTAAAAGATTGTCGGATATACATTATACTCCGTACAAGCAAGTCAAGGGAGAGGCAAATCCTTTTGACCCGGAATACGATGATTATTTCTCTCAGCGTAAGGAGCAACAAATGCTGGAATCTCTCAAAGGACGTAAGTCTCTCTTATATTTATGGAACAAGCAGAACCGGATTTGTCCGTTATGTGGCAAGGAAATAGACTGTACAAAAGCATGGAACGTCAACGAAATATCTGTTGGTGGTTCGATTGTACGGCAACTTGTCCACAACAACTGCTACAAGCGAAATAAACGAAAATGTTGAAAGTATGAGCCGATTTCTAACAACAAATAGAAATATTGAGTTGCTTGAGCCGTATGAGGGGAAACTCTCACGTACGGTTCTTAGGGGAGAAGGGGGCAGCAATGCCCTTGACTTACCCGAT
>NZ_QSOX01000054.1:0-2556 GCF_003466325.1 Bacteroides sp. 4_1_36 | reverse complement strand
TGTAGATACTAATTGAAAAGTGCGCCAATATTCCAATTGAAAAGTGCGCCGCCATAGGATAAGTATAATGACCTTTGTATCATCCAAATACAAAGGTAAAATGAAGACTATGGTAGAAAGACAATCAATAATACACATGTATAGAGTATGCGGTTATAGCAAACGGCGTATCTCTCGTGAACTTCATGTCAGCCGTCATACCGTTGACAATATTCTTTCAGAATACGAATCAGCCATCCGTACTGATAATCCGGAAGAGGCTTTGAGTGATTTGCTTACCGTCCAGCCCAAGTATGACAGTTCCAAACGCCGCCCTCGCCGCCTTACACAAGAGATTAAGGACGAGATCGGGTTTTGCCTGAAGAAGAATGCCGTTAAGGTAGCTACGGGGCTTCGCAAGCAGCGCATGCTGAAGAAGGATATCCACCAGTTTCTGTTATCCAAAGGATATACCATCAGTTATGCCACAGTGTGCAGTTATATAAAAAATATAGAGTCATACAAAGAGAAGAAAAAGAGCGAAGCCTTTATCCGGTTGTTCTATGAGCCGGGATGCATTGTTGAGTTTGACTGGGGTGAAGTCCTTCTTTTTATTGACGGTGTCAAGACCAAGTTTTATCTGGCCGTATTCACTTTCGGGCATAGCAATGGCAGATACGCCTACCTTTTCAGGCATCAGAATACGCTTGCCTTCATGGAATCCCACCGCAACTTCTTCAGGGATATACATGGTGTCCCCGCCATGATGGTCTATGACAATATGCGTGTAGCCGTCAAGAGCTTTGTCGGTGGTGACAAGAAGCCTACGGAAGCCCTGATGAAGATGTCCGGTTTCTATTGTTTTGAGTACCGTTTCTGTAATGTACGGGCCGGATGGGAGAAAGGGCATGTGGAACGCAGCGTGGAATATGTCAGGAGGAAAGCTTTCTGCCTGACTGACCATTTCAATGACATACGTTCCGCCCAGGAGCATTTGAACCGAATGTGTACGCAGGTCAACAACGAGCAGGGCAGTCTTTCAACAGCGGAGAAATCATCGCGTCTGGAGGCTGATTTGTCATCGCTGAAGCCTTTTCCCGGCAACCTTGGCTGTTTTGAGGTCAATGAGTACATCGTGGACAAGTGGTCGACTGTCAGCATGAAAAATGTTCATTATTCCGTACCTGATTCCCTTGTAGGAGAAAAAGTACATGTCAAGGTCTACAGTGAAAAAATCGTCATCCTGTACGGGAAGGAGAAAGTGGCCTCGCACCAACGCAGTTATTGTGGTGGCGACTGGTGCATCAAGCTGGAGCACTACTTGCGTACACTTTCCCGTAAACCGGGTGCATTACCTCATTCTGTGGTCTGGCAAAGAGCACCGGAAGAACTGAAAAGACTGTATGACAGCTATTTCAAGAATGACAACAGGGCATTCGTCCTGCTGCTGGACTATGCATGGGAAAATGGTTTTTCCGGGACAGACATCATCAGGGCATGCAGGGAACTGACCGGACGTGGTGTCAGAAAGATATCTCCGGAACAGGTAAAGGCCATGTTGCATGGCAACGCACAGGAAGAGATGGAAGAATCCATGGAGTCGCCTGTTCTTCCGGCACAACAAGAGAATATAGAAAGAGAAGCCGTGGATATGCTTGAAGGCATTACGGCACTCATGACAGGATACAATGAAGCGCATGATATAATACCAACCATTTAAGTTTATAATATATGAAATCAGAAAAAGAAACCATTTATGACTATGCGACAGAACTGAAGCTGCTGGCCTTCAAAGAGGAACTGGAATACACCCTTTCATTGGCAGCCGGAGAAAACTGGAGCCATTTGCATTTCTTGACCGAATTGCTTGGAAAGGAAAGTGTCAGAAGAAGGGAATGTAGAAGAAAATCAAGGATAAAATCTGCGGGATTCCCACAAATGAAGTATCTGCATGAACTTGTCATGGAAGACATGCCCAAAGAGGCACAGATAATATTGCCTGAATTGGAAACACTGGACTTCATCAGGGAGGGAAGAAACATAGTCCTGTATGGAAATCCGGGGACGGGAAAGACTCATATTGCTACGGCTTTAGGAATAAAGGCCTGCCAGCAGGATTTTACCGTATTGTTTACTTCAGTCCCTGTCTTGCTTACCCAGATAAGGGAAGCCAAATCCGCAAAGACACTGCGGGCGTTGCAATTACGGTTTGAAAAATACGATCTGGTTATCTGTGATGAATTCGGATATGTCAGTTGTGACAAGGAAGGAGGAGAACTGCTTTTTAACCACTTGTCCTTAAGGGCCGGGAAAAAAGCTACAATCATTACTACTAATTTGGCTTTTAACAGATGGAATGAAATCATAAAGGACAAGGTGCTTGTAGCGGCAATGGTCGACAGGCTTACACATAAAGCCTATCTGGTAAATATGACCGGACTCTCTTATAGGCTCAAAGAAACACAAAAAATGAGACAAGATAAATGAAGATTTTAAACTTATATGTAATTTTGTAACAAGTATGGATGGAGCTCTTTTCAATTAAAATACGGTGCACTTTTCAATTAGTATCTACAA
>NZ_QSOX01000053.1:0-2601 GCF_003466325.1 Bacteroides sp. 4_1_36 | reverse complement strand
TGTTGCTGGCTTCTTCATGTTTATGCGGATAGTCTTTTCAATATCTTGTTAATTTTGAATTTTTATGAATGCTTTCCCATTTTGATTCTCTATAATTTTCATTGCAGGTGTTGATGAAAATGTATGAGTTGTAGCATGAAACACAGACAGAACTAAATCTTGTAATTGAGAGTCTTTTTCAAGATATTCTATTTTTAACCCTTTTGATTCTGCTTTTTCACGGGATATATGGCGACCATGACTTTTAAAGTTATCGTGATTAGCCAAAAAAGATGCTATATTCTCTATAATAGGAGCTTTGACATCTGGAGCTTCTGTTTTGAACATGAATCTATTAAGCCAATCTCTAATTAAGTTTTCAGACATTTTGATATAATTTTCACATTGTGTAATGACAGAAGGACCATATTGATTAAGTAATATAGCCCATGCTTGTTTATTGGGTTCGTTTACTTCTTGTAATGCTTTATAGAATTGGTCAATTATTGCTTTTGCTGGATTACTTGTGGGACCGTTAGGACTATTAATAATCAACTGTGGGTCTACGGGACCTATATTAGAATGTTTTCCCATGACAATACTAGCTCCTGAACATGCAATCATTGTGGCAGCAGACATTGCTATTTGGGGAATAATAACTCTTACTTCAGGAAATTGAGCATGCAAATATTCGACAATACCTTCTGCTGCTTCGGGAGAACCTCCCGGACTGTGTATAATTAAATCTACAGGCTTTTTTTCAAGTCCGTATGAAACTTCCATCATTCCTTGCACATCTTCCTCTGTTACCGAAAGTAATTCGGGAGCTCCACCTTTTTGGGTAAAAGCAGTTGCGTACAAAATAATATTTCTGTTTGTATATTTAGATAGTTCAGAAAGGTATTTGCGTCGAATAAAATCAAAAGGAGCAGAATTCCCTTGGGCACTTTCGACTTTTAATTCTGTTAATATTTCACTCCATGTTGGCATAATTGATTCGGTTTAGATTTAATGTTATATTCAATTGAAGAATTTGCAGAAACAGTGTCACTGACGGTTTTATAACGAGTTCCACTAGTTATTTCCCATTTTTGTTTTTCTTGCTCTTGCAATATTTGATATATCGCAGGATTATTTACTTTTAAGTTTTCTATGATTCTGTTCATGGCTGTTATAACGATTACTTTAAATGCAAATATAGGCCTTTTTCCTTTTAAAAGTTTACAATTCAGCATTAAAGTTGCTGAAAAATGATATTTTTCTCTCTACGTATTGCATATCCCTTAGTATCGTTTGGTCTAATACCTTTGCGTAGTGCTGCGTCATTCGGGTGGATGAATGCCCCAGCATTTTAGCCACGTTCGGCAGTGACACGTTGTTAGCCAGCGCAATAACCGAAGCGAAACTGTGCCGGGCTGTGTGCGTGGTCAGGTTCTTTTTAATACCGCAAAGGTCGGCAATCTCTTTCAGGTAGCTGTTCATCTTCTGATTGCAGGGAACGGGCAACAAAGTTCCTTTATCCATGCAGTAGGGGTTATCCTTATACTTTTCAAGTATCTGTTTGGGAATGCTCAAAAGCGGGATGTTACAGAGGTTGTTTGTCTTTTCACGGGGTTTCACTATCCACAGGTTGCCGTTGCTGTCCTCTGAAACGTGTTCGGGGCGTAAGTTATACACGTCTATGAATGCCAGCCCGGTATATACGCAGAAGATAAAAACATCCCGTACCAGTTCCAGCCGTTCAATCCTGAACTCTTTCTGCCATATCCGGTTTATCTCGGCTTGGCTTAGGAACTGTTTGTTTACCTCCACCTCGTGAAACTTGATTCCTGCAAACGGGTTCTTTGTCAGCCACTCGTTGGCAATGGCAAGGTTTATCACTTTCTTAAAACATTTCATGTACCGGATAACGGTATTCTGTGCGCAATGCTTCTCCGTCTTTAGGTATAAATCGAATTTGCGTACCAGTTCCCCGTTTACCTCACGCAGTAACATATCATCTACCTTGTAATCCCGTTTAACCAGTTCCATGAGGTATTTAAGGCAATTGTCGTAACGTCTTACGGTGATGTCGGCATAGTCTGTCCCGATTAGCTTCCGGCAGTTGTCATTATGTTCCTTGAATACATTATACAATGTCTTGAAAGTTTCGTCCTTTCCCTGATAGCGGTTCACTATGGCACGTGCGGAGATAATCTTTCCCTCCAGTTCCAAGTCTTGGTAAATCTGATAGAATTTCACACGCAGGGCGTCAATGTAATGGTTAAGTTCTACGGAGTTTCGGTCTTTGCCTGTCGACTTCTCTTTTTCCTGCGACCAAAGTGGGACTTTTACACTCCGCTTTAGTTGAAGTTCCACGTATAGGCGGTCATAAGTGACACGCACACGCACGGGTGCTTCCCCGTTTTTTAACAGTTTGCTACGCTTGATGAAGAACAACACGCTGAATCTTTTTCTTTCCATACGGCTCAATTTTTAATGATACAAAGTTAGGAAATCGAACCGAGAACCCTGTTATGTAAAATAGTGCAACGTGCTGTAAAAGAATGAAGTAAATACCTCGCAGTGGAACATTTCGGGCTTTTAAAAACAGTCCCTTGAATAAGGACGTATGGTTTGCTT
>NZ_QSOX01000052.1:1345-3136 GCF_003466325.1 Bacteroides sp. 4_1_36 | reverse complement strand
GTAAAGAGCCGGACGGAATACCGGGCTGCGGGTTCTTCGGACTTGTACCAGCCCGTTACGAAATTTGTCCTGAACTCGTTCAGGCGCAGGCTGGACGCAACCGCTGGTATTGTCACCTCTGCCGAGAACATCCGTACCATACTGGAAAGCGACTTCGCAAGAAAGGTACATCCCATACGGGAATACTTTAACGCCCTGCCGCTTCTCAATCCTGCCGAACATGGGCATATCGGCAGGCTTCTGAACACGGTACAGGTAGCCAATCCCGGCAAATGGGAGGAATATTTCACGAAATGGCTTATCGGTGTGGTAGCCAACGCAATGAACGACACGGGGTGTCAGAATCATACCTGTCTAGTGCTAACCGGGGACAAGCAGGGACAGTTCAAATCGTGGTGGCTGGACAACCTTTGCCCGACACCGCTTAAGAACTACCTGTTCACCGGAAAGATAGACCCGCAGGGCAAAGACATCCTGACACTGATAGCCGAATACCTGTTCATCAACATTGACGACCAGCTAAAGGAACTCAACAAGCAGAACGAGAACGCCTTGAAGAACCTTATCACCACCCCGGCAGTGAAATACCGCAGACCGTATGATGTTTACATAGAGGAATACCCCCACCTCGCCAGCTTCATGGCTTCGGTGAACGGCAACGAGTTCCTGACCGACCCGACAGGCAGCAGGCGTTTTTTGCCGTTCGAGGTACTGCACATAGACAAGCCCACGGCAGAAAGTATTCACATGGATAACGTCTATTCCGAAATCATGTACCTGTACCGTCAGGGCGTGCGCTACTGGTTCAATGATATGGAGATTAGAGAATTGCATTTAGCAAATGCAGGATTTGAGGTGCAGACGGTCGAGTTTGAAATGCTGACACAATATTTTGAGAAGCCGACAGAGGAGGAAGAACCCTTGTTCTTTATGACAACGGCACAAATACTGACACGTTTACGGGATATATGCGCCATGCAGCTATCTGAAAAACGGCTGGGGGAAGCGTTGCGCAAAGCCGGGTTCAAACGAGTGCAGAAACGTATCAACAAACAGAATTATTCGGTATATGGGTACAGAATAAAGCCTATTCCTGCATCCTATACAAATGACGATTACGGATAGGTAGCCGTGCAGTAATTACTGCAAAAGTATCACATAATCACTCAAACTGTTAAAAATCAGCCTATTATACAATACACAATAAGCAGTAAGATAAAATCCAAAACTTTTTGGAAAACCGGAAAAAAGAAAAACAAGAAAAGAGCAAGCAGGAATATAAGGCTGTATTTCTATTTCCTTTTGAAGAAATAACTTACTTATCTTACTGCATAAGAGATAATCCACTGAAAAAAAAAGAATTATGCGCAGAAACATGGTGACTTTTCTTCTTACTGACTTCTTACTGTGCTACTGCAATTTATCAATGAATATCAAAAAATAAAAATTATGACCTACAAGGAAGCCAACAATATCAGTATCAAAGATTACCTGAACTCTTTGGGAATCCAGCCAGCCAAGGAAAAGGGAAGCTACGGGATGTACCGCAGCCCCTTACGGGAGGACAACACGCCAAGTTTCAAGGTGGATTATAACGCCAATCTATGGTGTGACTACGGAACTGGTGAGGGCGGGACGCTCATCGACCTTGTAATGAAGCAACACCAGTGCAACGCCTACGGTGCTATCTGCCGACTGGAACAGGGCGACACCGCCTCTTTTTCCTTTCACGGGAAAGAACTGCCCGAAAGGGAGACGAAAAGGCAAGCAGCCAGCCCGATAGAGATACAC
>NZ_QSOX01000052.1:0-1335 GCF_003466325.1 Bacteroides sp. 4_1_36 | reverse complement strand
ACGAAAAGGCAAGCAGCCAGCCCGATAGAGATACACAGAATACAGCCGTTACAGAATCCGGCACTCATACGCTATTTGCAGGAAAGGGGGATTTCTCCCGGAACGGCATCCCCTTACGTGCAGGAAATGTATTACCGCATCGGTGGCAAGCCTTATTTTGCGCTGGCGTTTAGGAATGATTCAGGAGGTTACGAGCTTCGCAATCCCCGTTTCAAGGGCAGCACATCGAAAGACATCACCCATATACGGCAGCAGGGAGAGCCGAGAGATACCTGTTTCGTGTTCGAGGGCTTTTTGGATTTCCTCTCATTCCTCACTATCCGGCAACAGAAAAGTCCGGATATACCCTGCACCGACTGGCAGGACTACGTTATTCTAAACTCCACCGCCAACACGGATAAAGCCTTATATCCGTTGGCTGATTACGGGCATATACATTGTATGCTTGACAATGACGAAGCCGGGAGGAAAGCGGTTGAAGCCATAAGGCAGGAATACAAATGGCGTGTACGTGACGTATCACACCTGTACAGCGGTCACAATGACCTGAACGACTATTTGCGTAGCCTTAAAGTGAAACAATCCCAAGACTTGACAGTTACCGACAAGCCCCAGCCGGAGCAGGATAACAGACAAAATCCGGGTGAAAAAAGAAAGAGAGGGCTAAGGATGTGACCTGCAAGACTGGCGGCATGAACAGACGGCAGGCTGTGTGATTAGGGAGAGCAAGGTTATGTTTCGGTAGACCGAAACACCTTGCTTTGCTTGACAGCAAAGAAAATTTCTCCCGTTGGTCGCAATTTTTAAGATACCACCTAAAAGCAAAAACGTATGACAGGGACAAGGAACAAACCGGGAGGTCGCCCGGCAAAAAGCCGGATAGACAAGCAGAACCGGGTAGTCAGCACGAAACTGACCGAGTTACAGTTCTACGCAATCAGGAAGCGAGCCACCGAAGCCGGGCTGCACGTCAGCGAGTACGTCCGGCAGGCTGTCGTTTCGGCAGAGGTAACGCCTCGGCTGAACAGGCAGGATGCGGACACTATCCGCAGGCTGGCGGGCGAAGCCAACAACATCAACCAGTTGGCGCACCGGGCGAATGCCGGAGGGTTCGCACTGGTAGCCGTGGAACTGGTGAAACTCAAAAACAGGATTGTTGAAATCATAAACCAACTGTCGGATGATTGGAAAAATAAAAAAGGGAAGCGGATTTAAAGGCTGCGTGAACTATGTACTCGGCAAGGAACAGGCGGCTTTGCTTCATGCGGAGGGAGTGTTAGCCGAAAGCAACCGGGACATCATACGCAGTTTCATACTGCAAGCCGGGATGAACCC
>NZ_QSOX01000051.1:1711-3487 GCF_003466325.1 Bacteroides sp. 4_1_36 | reverse complement strand
GTAAAGAGCCGGACGGAATACCGGGCTGCGGGTTCTTCGGACTTGTACCAGCCCGTTACAAAATTCGCCCTGAACACTTTCAGGCGCAGGCTGGACGCAACGGCTGACATAGCCACCTCAACCGACAACATACGCATGATACTGGAAAGCGACTTCGCAAGAAAGGCTCACCCCATACAGGAGTATTTCAACGCCCTGCCCTTACTTAATCCTGCCGAACACGGGCATATCGGCAGGCTTCTGAACACGGTACAGGTAGCCAACCCCGGCAAATGGGAGGAATATTTCACGAAATGGCTTATCGGTGTGGTAGCCAACGCGATGAACGACACGGGGTGTCAGAACCATACTTGTTTGGTACTGACCGGGGACAGGCAGGGACAATTCAAATCGTGGTGGCTGGACAACCTTTGCCCGACACCGCTTAAGAACTACCTGTTCACCGGAAAGATAGACCCGCAGGGCAAAGACATCCTGACACTGATAGCCGAATACCTGTTCATCAACATTGACGACCAGCTAAAGGAACTCAACAAGCAGAACGAGAACGCATTGAAGAATCTTATCACCACTCCGGCGGTGAAGTACCGCAGACCGTATGATATTTACATCGAGGAATACCCGCACCTCGCCAGCTTCATGGCTTCGGTGAACGGCAACGAGTTCCTGACCGACCCGACAGGCAGCAGGCGTTTTTTGCCGTTCGAGGTGCTGCACATAGACAAGCCCACGGCAGAAAGCATCCGCATGGATAACGTCTATTCCGAAATCATGTACTTGTACCGTCAGGGCGTGCGCTACTGGTTCAATGATGCGGAGATTGAAGAACTGCACCTGACAAATGCGGAATTTGAGGTACAGACAATCGAGTTTGAGATGCTGACACAATACTTTGAGAAGCCGACAGAGGAGGAAGAAGCCCTGTTCTTCATGACAACGGCACAGGTACTCGCATACCTGCGTAATATATCCCCCGTCCAGCTATCCGAAAAAAGGCTGGGCGAATCATTGCGGAAAATCGGTTTCAAGCGGGTACAGAAGCGCATCAACAACAACCATTATCCGGTATATGGGTACAGGATAAAGCCCGTTCCGGCTTCCCGTACAGGGGATGATTACGGGTAGAACCGGAATGTAGTAGCTTCTACATATTGTCTGATATACACATAATGATTTAATAAACAACAGTTTACCAATTATGTAGTATGAAGTAAGATAGAATCCCAAACTTTTGGAAAATCCGGGAAAAAGAAAAAACGGCAATATAATATATAGAATATATTTATTCCTTTTTTAAAGGATAAATAATTACTATGTTACTACATGTACTACAATCCGTTGAAAAAGAAAAAGATAGATGTAGTAGTGTCCCGTACTTCTTCTTACTCGCTTCTTGCTTCATTATTACTATCGTTAAATAAAAAAATAAAGATTATGACCTACAAGGAAGCCAACAATATCAGTATCAAAGATTACCTGAACTCTTTGGGAATCCAGCCAGCCAAGGAAAAGGGAAGCTACGGGATGTACCGCAGCCCCTTACGGGAGGACAACACGCCAAGTTTCAAGGTGGATTATAACGCCAATCTATGGTGTGACTACGGAACTGGTGAGGGCGGGACGCTCATCGACCTTGTAATGAAGCAACACCAGTGCAACGCCTACGGTGCTATCTGCCGACTGGAACAGGGCGACACCGCCTCTTTTTCCTTTCACGGGAAAGAACTGCCCGAAAGGGAGACGAAAAGGCAAGCAGCCAGCCCGATAGAGATACAC
>NZ_QSOX01000051.1:0-1701 GCF_003466325.1 Bacteroides sp. 4_1_36 | reverse complement strand
AAAAGGCAGGCAGCCAGCCCGATAGAGATACGCAGAATACAGCCGTTACAGAATCCGGCACTCATACGCTATTTGCAGGAAAGGGGGATTTCCCCCGGAACGGCATCCCCATACGTGCAGGAAATGTATTACCGCATCGGTGGCAAGCCTTATTTTGCGCTGGCGTTCAGGAATGATTCAGGAGGTTACGAGCTTCGCAATCCCCGTTTCAAGGGCAGCACATCGAAAGACATCACCCATATACGGCAGCAGGGAGAGCCGAGAGATACCTGTTTCGTGTTCGAGGGCTTTTTGGATTTCCTCTCATTCCTCACTATCCGGCAACAGAAAAGCCCGGATATACCCTGCACCGACTGGCAGGACTACGTTATCCTGAACTCCACCGCCAACACGGATAAAGCCTTATATCCGCTGGCTGGTTACGGGCATATACATTGTATGCTTGACAATGACGAAGCCGGGAGGAAAGCGGTTGAAGCCATAAGGCAGGAATACAAATGGCGTGTACGTGACGCATCACACCTGTACAGCGGTCACAATGACCTGAACGACTATCTGCGTAGCCTTAAAGTGAAGCAATCCCAAGATTTGACAGTTACCGACAAGCCCCAGCCGGAGCATGATAACAGACAAAATCCGGGTGAAAAAAGAAAGAGAGGGCTAAGGATGTGACCTGCAAGGCTGGCGGCATGAACCGACGGCAGGCTGTGTGATTAGGGAGAGCAAGGTTATGTTTCGGTAGACCGAAACACCTTGCTTTACTTGACAGCAAAGAAAATTTCTCCCGTTGGTCGCAATTTTTAAGATACCACCTAAAAGTAAAAACGTATGACAGGGATAAGGAACAAACCGGGAGGTCGCCCGGCAAAAAGCCGGATAGACAAGCAGAACCGGGTAGTCAGCACGAAGTTGACCGAGTTACAGTTCTACGCAATCAGGAAGCGAGCCACCGAAGCCGGGCTGCGTGTCAGCGAGTACGTCCGGCAGGCGGTCGTTTCGGCAGAGGTAACGCCCCGGCTGAACAGGCAGGATGCGGACACTATCCGCAAGCTGGCGGGCGAAGCCAACAACATCAACCAGCTGGCGCACCGGGCGAATGCCGGAGGGTTTGCACTGGTAGCGGTGGAACTGGTGAAACTCAAGAACAGGATTGTTGAAATCATAAACCAACTGTCGGATGATTGGAAAAATAAGAAAGGGAAGCAGATTTAAAGGCTGCGTGAACTATGTACTCGGCAAGGAACAGGCAGCCTTGCTTCATGCGGAGGGAATATTAGCCGAAAGCAACCGGGACATCATACGCAGTTTCATACTGCAAGCCGGGATGAACCCCGACCTGAAAAAGCCGGTCGGACATATTGCGCTAAGCTATTCCCCGGTGGACGCACCCAAGCTGACAGACGGGAAAATGGTACAGCTTGCGCAGGAGTACATGCGTGAAATGAAAATCACCGATACGCAGTACATCATCGTGCGCCACCAAGACCGGGAACATCCGCACGTACATATCGTGTTCAACCGTATAGACAACAACGGCAAGACCATTTCGGACAGGAACGACATGTACCGCAACGAGCAGGTATGCAAGAAGCTGAAAGCCAAACACGGGCTTTATTTCGCTAAAGGCAAGGAGCATGTAAAACAGCACCGTTTGAGAGAGCCGGACAAATCCAAATACGAGATTTACAATGCCGTAAAGGA
>NZ_QSOX01000050.1:0-3894 GCF_003466325.1 Bacteroides sp. 4_1_36 | reverse complement strand
CTTCATCGTGGTATTTCACATACAGCTCGTCGGTTCCGCACCAGCCGCAACGTCCGTTTATAATGTCTTGCATAAGCGTTATTTTTGTAATGAGGTGCTAAGGTAGTGCTTTCATTCCGAATAAACAAATCTATCTATTCTAAATGGATAGATTTGTTTATTCGGAATGGAATGTTTATATTTGTATCTGAATATAAATGACATAGCCCTATGATAAGCAAATCGGATATAGTAGAAGCCATACGTGTGCAACGTGAACGGTTGAGGAAATTTCAAAGTTTCCGACGTGACCTATTGTTGTCTTTACCTCCCTTGGTAGCAGACTATGCACTGATTATATCTGGTATTCGCCGTTGTGGTAAGAGTACATTGCTGGCACAATTATCGGTGGATAGATACAAGCCGGAAGAGGTGCTCTCCTTGAATTTTGATACCCCTTTACTGTATGGATTTGAATTCAGTGATTTCCGTATAGTGGATGAAGTTATTAAGGAACATGAAGGGTGTATCGCTCTTCTTTTTGACGAAATACAGATTGTTGATGGTTGGGAGGTGTATATTCGGGGCAAGTTGGATGAAGGGTTTTATGTGGGAATCACCGGCTCCAATGCTTCGATGTTGAGTCGTGAATTGGGCACGAAGTTGACAGGAAGACATATTACGAAAGAACTGTTCCCTTTTTCGTATGCTGAATATTGCGGTTTTACGGGTAAGACTATCGGTGACAGTTCCTTGTACGACTATCTGCATCAGGGTGGCTTCCCTCAATACTTGCAACTGGATGATCAGGATGTTCTGACGGATTTAGTCAATGATATAGTATATCGTGATATTGCCGTGAGATATAATATACGTGATGACCACTCTTTGAAAAGTCTCTTGGCCTATTTGATGGGGAATGTGGGCAATCTGGTGTCTGCTACAAAACTGAAACAGATACTGGGAATGAAAAGTACTTCTACTGTGTCTGATTATTTCTCTTATTTCGAACAGACTTACTTGATAAACTTTGTTCCGAAATTTTCATATTCATATAAAGCGCAACTGTTGAACCCGAAGAAAGTGTATTGTGTGGACAATGGTGTTGTATTTGTCACCTCTCCATCTTTCACCCGTGATGAGGGTCGGAGGCTGGAGAACATGGTTTTTGCGGAATTGCGTCGCCGTTATTCTGAGATATTCTATTATAATGAGAACCGGAAGGAATGCGACTTTATAGTTGTACGCAATTCTGTGCCCCAGCTTGCCATCCAGGTATGCTATGCCTTGACCGCAGAAAACCGGAAAAGGGAAGTAGATGGCTTACTGGATGCCTTGTCTTTCTTCAAGATGGGGCATGGACTGATACTCACTTATAACCAACATGACAAATTTTCCGTAGGAGATAAAACGATAGAAGCATTGCCGGTGTCTGAATATTTTAAAGACTAATCTTCTTGTCTCTTGCACTCCACCACATGATACAGCGTGCCGAACCGTGTTCTGCGGGACGGCACTTCATGTTTCTGCAGTATCCTTCCGAATACATTCACTCTCTTGGTGGACAGCGGGATGGCGCTGTACCGGCGCAGGCGGTTCAGTATTTCGGCAGACGACAGCCATTCTCCCTCCTCGTCATTTCCGGCAACGCGGAAATAGTGGTAGAACAGTTGCTCTTCGGGCGGTATCTGTTCGAAATCGTGGTTGTTTTCCGTCATAATCCGTTCGTCCGACTGGTCGAACCAATAGCGTTCGCCGTGGTCCAGTTCGTGCATGGCCTGGGCATAAAGCTGGTTGTAGTCTATCGGGCGGTTGGTGTCTATTGCTTCCGTCACTTCTATGCAGATGAACCGGCGACTGCCGCTGGGGTCGGTCAGCAAGTCCTTCTGGTTGCTGGTGGCGATGAACGAGGCATATCGGCGCATCTCGAGCACGGCATTGGCGTATGGCTTGCGCACGTTGACCACCGGCTTCTGGAGGATATGTTTCAGGAATCCTTGCTGGGTGCTGCTTATCTGGTCGAATTCATCGATGTTGATGAGCGCAAAACGGTTGAGGTAAAGTTCGGCGTCGCGCTTGCGCGAGAAGTCGATGCTGTCCGTATAATAGGCACGCAGCTCGGGCGGGACGATGCTTCGGCAAAAGGTGCTTTTGCGGGTGCCTTGTGCACCTACCAATAAGGGGGAGACGCTGTTGGCATATTTCTTGTCGGTATTGCCGCGCCAGTGTGCCACCATGTTGAGAAACCAGCGGTGGAACAGTTCGGCCCAGTACGGGTTGTTGCAGGGTACTGTCCGGGCGAGTGCCAGGATACGGTCTTTCCCGTCCCAGTGCGGAAGGTCGTACAGATAATCTTCCAGCGGATTGAATACCGGGATGCGGTTGGAGTAGATGTACCGGCTGATGTCTCTGTCCCACAAGGGAATGCCTTCCGACTGTGCATCCAGTGCAATGCTGTTCAGCGTGCGCTTGTCGATGGGGGAGAAGCGGAAACGGAACGAGTGGCGTTCACGGTATTCCACTTCGCCCACCTGGGTATTGTAGCGGAAGTCGTAGCGGCGTTTCATGAACTCGTCCGTCTGTATGGCAAGTCTTTGCTCTTTGCTGAGGCTGCTTTGGGTATTGAAGCCTTTGTTCTCTTGGTAAACGCTTCTTACAATCTGCCGGATGACAGTCTCTTTTTGGCGCAGATAATAATGGAAATAGGTACGCTTCACGGTCTCTTCTTCGGGGATGCCCGAACGGAAACAGTTCTCGGCAAGGCGTACGGTCAGGGAGTGCAGGCTGTTGTCGGCACCGGCACCCGTCGCTTCGGCGAAAGTCTTCTGCAAGGCGGCTTCAAACAGCATGATGATGGCTTCTTCGGCTTCATATCCCGGCACGGCGCGCGTCAGGGGTGACTTCTCGTCTTGCAGGGCTTCCCGATAGGTGGTTTCGTCGGGCATGGAGACGGGCTGTGCAAGATAGAACTGTATGGAGTCCGGGCGGTACATGGCTTCGGGGTCGAAGGAGAGGCGGGAGTACTGTTCCAGCTTGGGCTCTTTCAGCAGAATGTCGAAAGGCAGTTGGGGCTGGTAGCATTTCACGGCAAGGCGGTAGGCATGGGCGTGGAATACTTCGGCTTCTTCCCGTTTGCCCGGCAGCGAATTGTTCGGACGGGTGAAGGTAGTCCAAATCTTTACAGTCCGTCCGCTGGAACCGGTGAATACGAGCCGCGTCTGGGGCTGTTCCCAGGCAAGACGTTTCACAAGGGCTATTTCGGACTTGCCGGAAAGCGGGCCTACGGTCAGTTCCACGATGCCGTTGTAGGTTTTCATCTGGCAGACACCGTTCGTCTTGCGGAATTCGGCTGCCGGGAGTACTTTGGGCAGTCGGTCTGCCTCGTTGCAGCGCTTGCCGGGCAAGCAGTATCGCAGTTGCTGGCGGAAAGTGGATACGGGCTGGGTTTTGGTCTCCGTTTTGATTTTCTGTAGGAAGGTGTCCAAGTCTGTCGTGCTCAGTGTCAGATTCCCGTCTTTTTCTCTCAGTTGGGTGATTTTCATTTCTATTTTTTGTTTTGTCACATGCAGGCAAAATGGTTTGCTTACAGTGTACTAAGGTACGACAATTAGGCTCTTTTTGCAAGTGATTCCATGCTTTTTTAGGTCGATTCCAGCGTTTTTCTGTGGAAAATCTGATGTTTTGAGTCGAAAAAGCTGGTGATTTGGGATGCTTTGTGCAGACTTCCACGCTGGTTTTGCTTGTCGGAACAATAGTTTCCGGCTATTGAAACAAAAGGTTTTACTTGTTGAAACCAATGGTTTTCCTAAGGGAAACTCTCAGTTTCTCTTGTTGAAACTTTTGTTTTAGAAGGTTGATGTCTTTTCCTGATTTAGCTAGACGCTTTTTCTTTTTATAACCGATATCAGTAGACGG